>CAZWXA010000034.1:0-15446 GCA_964637755.1 uncultured bacterium
CGGCCCCAGAAGGCCTCGCCGATCCAGTAGCCGATCTCGGCCGAGCGGCGGTAGATGTCCTCCCGGAGCCTGAGGCCGATCCCGCCCCCGGCTGAGCCGTCGACGACGAGCGCGAAGTGCGTCTCGGGCGTCGCCGTGCTCGCCGTGCGGATCCAGTGCTCCGCATCGGCCAGACCATACGGATGGGGAAACGTGTCCCGCAGGTTCCGCCAGACGTGTCGATTGTTCGCGTGGCGGGCCAGCGACGCCTCGTCTCCGGCCCGCCAGCTCCGGATGGTGACGTGACGGAGTGCCAGCTCCACCGCGCTCGTTCTCGTTTCCCGCCATCACCGGTCGACGTACAGCTCGACCTCGTGGCCATCGGGGTCGCGGACGCAGAAGCCGTTCGCCGACTCGCCGAACGGCATGAGCCCCCGGGACTCCACCCAGCGCCGGGCGCGCGCCAGATCGTCGGGGCTCTCGCCGACCGCGAACGCGATGTGGTAGAGGCCAGGAACACCCTTCGGCTGCGGTCCCGGTCCCTCGGCCCGTGCCAGCTCGCACGAGACGTCGTGATGGTGGATGCCAGCCGAGAAGAACACGATGCGCCCGCCCTTCCCGACGCCGGTTTCCGTGAGCCCGAGGATGTCGCGGTAGAAGCGCCGCGTGGCCTCGAGGTCGCGCACGAACAGCGACACGTGCCCCAGCTCGACCACCTTGAATGGTCGCTCGGTCTGCGCGCTCACCGTCCGACCACCATGTGCCGTGCCGCTCTGACCCGGGTATCTGCGACAGGAATCCGCTCGGGGACCTTCACGGCTGTGCGACTCGCGGGGTATTGTACCATTGCCCTGTGGCTCGATTTTCCGGCGAGGCGAGCGTGGCGCAGGGAGTGGGGGCGACGGCGGTCGATGCCCGGCTCGCGGGCCACGATCGGGTCCGGCCCCAGACGAAACTCCTCGTCCTGCTGGCACTCGGCCACATGGTCGTCGACACGATCCAGGGATCCTTGCCGGCGCTCCTACCCTTCCTGAAGACGGCCCTCGATCTCTCGTACGCGCGCGCCGGCGTCGTCATGCTGATGGCGACCGTGACCTCGTCGATCGTCCAGCCGCTCTTCGGCTACCTTTCGGACCAGACGGCTCGCCGGTGGATTCTCCCGCTGTCCGTGCTGCTCGCCGGTCTCGGCATCGCGGGCGTCGGCGTCGTGCCGGGCTACCACGCCCTCCTGCTCCTCGTCGTGTTGATGGGGTTCGGGGTCGCCGCCTGGCACCCGGAGGGGTATCGGACCGCGGGGAGCGTGGCCGGCGATCGCAAGGCGACGGGCATCTCCTGGTTCTCCCTCGGCGGCAACATCGGGATCGCGCTCGGCCCGCCGCTCATCACGATGCTCGTCGCGGCCTTCGGCCTCCGGGGGAGCGCCGGACTGCTCGTCCCGGCGATGCTCGTCTCGCTGGTCCTGCTGTGGGTGCTGCCGCTCCTCTCGGCCCCCGCGCCGGCCCGTCGGCCCGGAGCGACCGCGGCGCCGGCGGCCAGCATGCCGGGCGCGATGGCGCTCCTGATCGTCGTGGTCATGCTGCGGTCGTGGACCCAGCTCGGGTTCACGACCTTCGTGCCGTTCTACTACATCGACTCCCTGAAGGCCGACCCGCAGGTGGTGGGGCTCCTGCTCTTCGTCTTCCTCGGCGCGGGCGCCCTCGGCACGGTGATCGCGGGGCCGCTGGCCGACCGGTTCGGCGCGCGCCCGTTCCTGGTGACGGCCTGCTTCTTCGCGGCACCGGTGGCCGTCGGCTTCCTGCTGGCGCGAGGCCCTCTCGCCTTCGTGCTGCTCGGAGCCGTGGGGTTCGTGCTGATCTCGACCTTCACCGTGTCCGTCGTGCTCGGCCAGGCCTACCTGCCGAGGAACCTCGGCATGGCGTCCGGGATGATCGTCGGCTTCGCGATCGGCACGGGCGGGCTCGGCGTGGCGCTCCTCGGCTGGGCCGCGGACCACTGGGGGCTGCCGGCCGCGCTCTGGGTCACCGCGGTGATGCCGGTCTTCGGCTTCGTCGCCGCCCTCTTCCTGCCCGAGCCCAGAACTCGATGATGGGCGACGTCAGGCTCCGGTTCCAGGACGGCGAGCAGATCCTGCTCGTCGACCAGCGCGGCAAGCGGTACCTGGTGTTCCTGCGGAAATCGCAGACCTTCCACTCCGACCGCGGCTGGATCGCCCACGATGCCGTCATCGGCCAGCCGGAGGGGACCACGCTCAGATCCTCGATGGGGTTGCGGTACCTCGCGCTCAGGCCCACGCTGGCCGAGTACGTCCTCGAGATGCCTCGCGGCGCCCAGGTGATCTACCCGAAGGACCTGGCGATGATTCTCTTCTGGGCGGACATCTACCCGGGCAGCCGGGTGCTCGAGGCCGGCATGGGGTCCGGCGCGCTCACGCTGGCGCTCCTGCGGGTGGTCGGGCCCGAGGGCCGGGTGATCTCCTACGAGCAGCGGGAGGACTTCGCGCGGCGCGCGCTCGCGAACATCCACATGCGCATGGGCGAGGTCTCGAACCTCGTCGTGCGCCTGGCCGCTCTCGGGGACGGGGCGCTGGACGAGGAGCCCGTGGACCGCGTGCTGCTCGACCTCCCCGAGCCCTGGACGCTCGTCGAGACGGTCGCCACCGTCCTCAGGCCCGGCGGCATCTTCCTCGCCTACGTCCCGACCATCATCCAGTCGCAGCAGATCGTCGAGACGCTCCGCCGCCACGCGTCGTTCGGCCTGATCGAGACCTTCGAGACGCTGTTCCGCTCGTGGAACATCGACGGCCAGTCCGTGCGGCCGTTTCACCGGATGGTCGCCCACACCGGCTTCATCACGGTCGCGCGCCGCGTCGTCCCTTCCGATCGCGAATCGAGCGCGCCCGTCTCCCCGCCCCGGGAGCCCGGGGACTAGCAGGCCGCTGAAGAATCCATCTGCGTGGCAGTTCGAGCCGAGGCGCCTATTTCGGTTCGGGAGGAGATAGATGATCACCGTCATGCGGCAGTACATGAAGACCCTCCACCTCTTCCTCTGGTCGGTCGTCGCCATCTTCATCGCGACGAGCATCTTCGTCTGGGGCAGGAGCGGCACGGGCGGCGCCGCCGAGGGGGTCGCGGTCGTCAACGGCGAGACGATCCCGCGGGAGCTCTACGAGCGCGCCTACAAGTCGTACGTCATGCGGCTCACCCAGGCCTATCCCGACCGCTTCACCCGTGAGATGGCGGAGCGTCTCGGCCTCGAACAGCAGGTCCTCAGCGATCTCGTCCGGACCGCCGTCGTCGTCCAGCGGGCCAGAACCGAGGGCTTCAGCGTCAGCGACGAGGAGTTGAACCTCCAGATCCAGGCCACGCCGGCCTTCCAGGTCAACGGCGTCTTCTCCATGGACGCCTACCATGAGGCGCTCCGGCGGGGCGGGATGACGCCCGCCGGCTTCGAGGAGGATGTGCGCCGCGACCTCGCCTGGCGCAAGGTCGAGACCACGGTGAAGGCCGGCGCCCAGGTGTCGGACGCCGAGGTCGAGCAGGCGTTCGCCTACCGGAAGGAGCAGGTACGCGCGGCGTGGGCGCTCGTGGACGTGCCGGCCCTCATGAAGTCCACGGCGGCCTCCGACGCGGAGATCGAGGCGTTCCTCAAGGACAGCCCGGCGCAGTTCAAGCGGCCGGCGCGGCGGCGGGTGCAGTACGTCCTCGCGGACGCCAAGGAGTGGGTGGCGGGGATCCCCGACAGCGAGGTCGAGCAGTACTACCGCGAGCACGCCTCGGAGTTCGAGTTGCCCCGGCAGGTCAACGCGGCCCACGTGCTGGTCGGCGTCGCGCAGACCGGGGGCAGCGCGTCCGAGACCGCGGCGCGCGGAAAGGCGCAGGACGCGATCCGCCGCGCCAAGGCCGGTGAGGATTTTGGAAAGCTCGCGAAGGAACTCTCCGAGGATCCTCGCACCGCCGCCCAGGGCGGGGAGCTCGGGTGGATCGTCAAGGGCCAGCTCGTGCCTCCGTTCGAGGAGGCGGCGTTCGTGCTGAAGAAGGGGGAGATCACGAGCTCGCCGGTCCGCACCCAGTTCGGCTTCCACGTGATCAAGGTGCTGGACGTGAAGGAAGGGGGGAGAAAGCCGCTCAAGGAGGTGACGCCCCAGATCCGCGCGAAGATCGTCACCGAGCGGATCGACAAGGCGGCGACGACGAAGGCGCAGGAGGTCAGGCCGGTGCTCGCAGCCGCCAAGGACTTTGCGGCGGAGGCGAAGCGGCTCGGCCTGGAGTCTCGCGAGTCGATGATCGCCAAGGCGAGTGGCGCCCGGGGAGCCGACCGGGGCGAGGCCATGCAGGAGGCCGCGTTTGGCCTCGCGATCGGCGGGGTGTCCCAGCCGGTGAAGACGCCGGCCGGAGTCGTCATCCTGAAAGTGATGGAGCAGATCCCCGCGGGTGTCCCGCCGCTCGCCGACATCAAGGACGAGGTGGCGAACGCCGTGAAGCGGAAGAAGGCCGAGGCCGCCGCGTTCGAGCGCGCGCGGAAGCTCGCGGCCGACGCGCGGACCGGCGATCTCGTACCACTGGCGAAGCGGGAGGGTCTGCAGGGCGGCGAGACGCCGCGGTTCTCTCGCCTGAAGCCGGCGGAGCGGATCCCGCGCGAGGTCCTGGTGGCCGCACTCCAGACGCCGGCAGGTGCTCTCGGCGAGCCCGTCAAGACCCCGCAGGGGTACTACGTGGTCAAGACGCTCGAGCGCGTTCCGGCCGACCCCGCCGACCTCGGGAAGGAGCGCGAGCAGATTGCCCGTGAGCTGCTCGAGACGAAGCGCAACGAGGCCTGGGAGAGCTGGGTGGCGGCGGCGCGAGAGAAGGCGAAGATCGAGGTGAGCGGTCGCCTGACCTCCCCGCTCTGAGCGGCGCCCTCCCGCGCAGCGGTCCCGGGCTGGCGCGGGCCGGCGGCGTTACGAGACGGGCCGGCGGCCGTTGGCGAGGCGGCGCGCGCCGGCGAGTCCGAGGCGGTCCGAGACGGCGTGCTTCCAGCGCGGGAAGCGGATCCAGGCGAAGGTGCGCAGCCCGCGGAGGTCGTCGAAGAGCGAGTAGACGACGGGCGTCACGATCAGCGTGACCAGCAGGCAGAGCACCTGGCCGCCGACGACGACGGTGGCGAGGGAGGCGCGGGAGGCGGCGCCGTCGCCCCGTCCGAGCGCCACCGGGAGCATGCCCGCGATGATCGCGAGCGTCGTCATGAGGATCGGGCGGAGCCGGGCGCGGTCGGCCTGGAGCTGGGCCTCGTAGCGCGGGAGGCCGCGCGAGCGGAGGACGTTCGTGTAGTCGACCTGGAGGATCGCGTTCTTCTTCACCACGCCCATCAGCAGGAAGAGCCCCATGATCGAGTAGATGTTGAGCGTCTGGCCGAGCAGGAGCACGGTGAGCACGCCGAACGGGATCGACAGGAACATCGACACCATGATCGTGACGGGGTGGATGAACGACTCGAACTGCGCCGCCAGCACGATGTAGATGAAGAGGAGCGAGAGCACCAGCGCGACGAGGAAGCCCTGGATCGCCTCCTGCAGGAGCTTGCCCCGGCCGCTCTGGACGATGCCGTAGCCGGGCGGCAGGTTGGCCTTCCGGACGGCGGCGAAGGCGTCGGCGAAGGCGGCCCCGAGCGGCTTCTGGTACAGGTTCGAGATGATCGTGATGGAGCGTTCCTGGGCATAGCGCTCGATCTGCCCGGGACTCGAGCCCGACGCCAGGGTCGTGACATTCGAGACCGTGACCAGCTCGCCCCCGGCGCCGGCGACCGCCAGCTCGGCGATCGGCGTCACGCTCCCTCGGAACTCCTCCTGCAGGCGCAGGCGGACGTCGTACTGCTCGCCGCCCTCGCGGTAGAAACCCACCTTCTCGCCGCCGACGAGCGTGCGGAGCGCCGAGGCGACCGCGTCGACCTTGACGCCGAGGTCCGACGCCTTCTGTCGGTCGATGTGCACCTGCACCTCGGGCTGGCGGCGGGTCTGGGCGGTGTCGAGGTCGACGAAGCCCGGCTTCGTGGACAGCTCGCGCAGGACGCCCTCGACGTAGCCCTCCAGCCGCGTGAGATCGCTCCCGCGGAGGATCAGGTTGAACGGTGTCTGGCGGAAGCCGCCGCCGCCGATCAGGCTGATCTGCTGCGCGGAGCCCCGCATGCCCGGGAACGCCTTGAGCCGGTCGCGCACCTCCTGCTTGATCTGCTCCTGCGTCCGCTTCCGCTGGGAGAGGTGGGTGAGGCCGACGTAGATCGAGATGTCCGTCACGCTCGACTGGTACTGGCCGCGGACGCCGACCGTCGAGAAGAGCGTGACCACCTCGGGGATCCGGCGGAGGTCGGCCTCCATCGCGCTGACGATCTCCGCCGTGCGGGCGAGAGAGGCGCCGGGCGGCGCCTCGGCGACGACCTCGAACTCGCTCATGTCGTCGTCGATGACCAGCTCGAGCTTCGAGAACCCGTATTTCAGGACCTGCCACCCGCCCACGAAGATCAGGATGACGACGAGGGCGACGACCCAGCGGTGCCGGAGGCTCCAGCCCATCACGGCCTCGTACGCGTGCTCGATCCGGCCGTACACCCCCGCCGGCTCTTCCGCCTCGGTCGCCTCCACCTCGTCCGGAGGCTTCGTGGTGATGAGGCGCGCGGCGAGCATCGGCGTCAGCGTGAAGGAGACCAGGAGCGACACCATGATGGCGAAGGTCGCCGTCAGGCCGAACGAGTTCCAGAACCTGCCGACGAGCCCGCCCATGAAGGCGACGGGCAGGAAGATGACGACGAGCGAGAGCGTGGTGGCGGAGACCGCGAGCGCGATCTCGCGCGTCCCCGTGATGGCGGCCTCGAACGGCGTGCGCCCCTCCTCCTCGACGTGCCGGAAGATGTTCTCGAGGACGATGATCGCGTCGTCGATGACGATGCCGGTCGAGAGCGAGAGGCCGAGCATGGTCAGGTTGTTGAGGGTGAACCCGGCGTACCGCATGGCCGTGAAGGTGGCGATGATCGAGAACGGGATCGCGAGGGCCGCGATGAAGGCCGGCCGGAGCCGCTTGACCGCGAGGAAGACCAGCATCGTGACCAGGATCGCCCAGCTCGTCACTTCCAGGAGCTGCCCGGGGGTACCGGAGACGAAGGTCCAGCCGATGGCGGCGACGATGCCGCCGACCCCCAGGATCTCCCACCACCGGAGACGGCCGATGAAGATCGCGACGATGAGGCTTGCGAGGAGCCCGCCGAGCAGGAGGTGGTCCTTCACCTCCTCGAACGAGCGGCGGATGAAGCGGGACATGTCGCGGACGACCTCGAAGCGGATGTCCTGCGGCAGCCCGGGCTTGATCTCCGCGAGCTTCGCCTTGACCGCGTCGACGACGGCGACGGTGTTGGTGCCGGACTGCTTGCGGATCACGAGCGACACGGCGTTCTGCCCGTTGAGGCGGGAGAGCGTCCGCGGCTCCTCCTCGCCGTCGACGACCGTCCCGATGTCGTGGACGCGGACGGGGCCGCCCTTGAAGTCGGCGACGATCAGGTCGTTGAACGCCTCCGGCGTCTCGATCCGGCCGAGCGTCCGGAGCCCCTCCTCGCGCGTCCCGGCCGTGACGCGCCCGCCCGGGATCTCCACGTTCTGCCGCACCAGCGCGTCCTTGACCTGCTGGATCGGGATGCCGTACGCGCGGAGCTTGTGCGGATCGACGGAGACCTGGATCTCGCGCTTCCGGTCGCCGACGAGCGTGATGGCGCCGATGTTCTTGACCGTCTCCAGCTGGCGCTTGATGCGCTTGTCGGCGATCTCGGTGACCTCCCGGACCGAGCGCTGGCCCGAGACCACCACCGCCACGATGGGCGCCGAGTCGGGATCGAACTTCTCGATGACGGGCGGGTCGGTCCCCGGCGGGAAGCGCGAGACGATCGTGGAGACCTTCTCGCGCACGTCGTTCGCGGCCTCCTGGACGTTCCGTTCCAGGACGAAGGTGGCGAAGACCTGCGACTGCCCCTCGATCGTGCTCGAGCGCAGCTCGTCGAGGCCCGAGATCGCGTTGACGACCTCCTCGATGGGCTTCGTGATCTGGCTCTCGATCTCCTCGGGCGAGGCGCCGGAGAGGCTCGTCGTGATGGTGATCGTCGGCAGGTCGACCTTCGGGAAGATGTCGACGCCGAGCTGCTGGTAGGAGGCGACGCCGAGCACCACGAGCGTGGTGAGCACCATCGTCGTGAAGACCGGCCGGCGGACGAAGACCTCGAGAAAGCCCACGCTATTTCCCCCGGGCCACCACCGGCACGCCGCCGAAGAGCTGCGCCAGGTTGGAGGTCGCGACCACCTCGCCGGGCTTGACTCCCGAGACCTCGACGAAGTTGCCCAGCCGGGCGCCGGGCTTGACCATCCGCTCCACGGCCTTGCCGTCGGCGATGACGAACACCTTGTTGATGCCGACCAGGTACGCCACCGCGTCCTGCGGCACGAAGACGACGGTGTCGTCGCGGCGCGTGAGCACGACGCCCTTGGCGAAGAAGCCCGGCCGGAGGCGGCCGCCCGCATTGGGGACGCGGGCCTCCAGCACGAGGGTCCGCGTCTGCACCTCGACCGCCGGGGCCAGCCGGGTGATCTGGCCGCTGAACGGCTCCTGGCCGTAGGCTTCCACGCTGAGCTGCACCGGCTGGCCGATCCGGAGGTCCGGCGCGTGCCGCTCGGGCACGGTGCCCGTGTACTTGAGCGGGTCGAGCGCGACGATCGTGAAGAGGGGGGTCGTGTTGATCGAGGTCGCCGTGATGTACTCGCCGGTGTTGACCCACCGCCTGGCGATCGCGCCCGCGATGGGCGCCCGGATCAGCGTGTCGCCGAGCTTCTTCCGCGAGATGTTGAGCCCGGCCTCCATCCGCTGGATCTCGGCGCCGCTCCCCTGGAGCTGGGCCTGCATGACGCGGTAGGTCGTCCGCGAGTGGTCTCGCTCCTGGGTGGAGATCAGCTCCCGCTTGTGGAGTTCCTCCGCCCGCTCCATGTTGGTCCGGGAGTCCTCCACCTCCGCCTGCATGCGCGTCTGGTTCTCCTTGGCCACCCGGAGGGCGGCCTCGGCCTGCTCGACGTCCAGGCGGAAGAGCCGGGTGTCGAGGCGCGCGAGCACGTCGCCCGCCTTCACGCGGTCGCCGAGGTCGAAGAAGATCTTGTCGATCGTGCCGGGGACTTCGGACCTGACCTGCGCCTCCTCCCAGGCGAGCAGGCTCCCGACCGTCTCGACGTTCCGCTGGAGGCTCCGCGTCTCGGCGCGGGCGGTCGTGATCGGGACCGCCTTGACCGCGGGCGGCCCGGCTCCGGGCTTGGCCCCCTCGGCCGGCTTCGGTGCCTCGGCCTGCGACCCGCAAGCGCTGAGGACGACCAGCGCGGCGGCGAGCACGGCCCACCAGATGCCGGGACGGGGGTGTTTCATGTCATGTCCGGTCGCCGCGCGCAGGGTTCCTGGAAGCGCTCATCGGGTCAAGCCAATCATTAATTGGCTAAACCATCTTGTCAAGGGGTTGCAGGGTTGCGGTAAAGTTGAATGCGCATGTCGATCCAGCGGACCCCGATGACCCGCCCGGGCTTCGAGAAGCTGCGTGACGAGCTCGATCGCCTGAAGAGGGTCGAGCGCCCGGCGATCATCAGGGCCATCGCGGAGGCCCGAGCCCACGGGGATCTGTCCGAGAACGCGGAGTACCACGCGGCCCGGGAGAAGCAGGGGTTCATCGAGGCGCGCATCGGGGAACTCGATCAGAAGACGGGCAGCGCCGAGGTGATCGATCCGCCGACCGGGGGCGACCGCGTGACCTTCGGGTCAACCGTGCTGCTGCAGGGCGCGGATGGCAAGGAGGTGCGCTACCAGATCGTCGGATCGGACGAGTCCAACCCCGCGAACGGTCGGATCTCGATCCTCTCGCCGCTCGCGCGCACGCTGATCGGCAAGAAGATCGGTGACACGGTCACCGCCCAGCTCCCCGGCGGCCCGAGGACCTTCGACATCCTCGACGCCAACTTCGTGCTGTAGCCCGTGCCGGCCGGGAGGGTATCCACGTTGCCACCGAGTCGCGTCATGCCATCGAGAACCATGCGGCGCCTGGCCCGCGCGGGTGCGGGCGGGGTCAGGTGAAGAAGCGTCACAGGGACCGGCACCCCAGTCCCCCGCTCGCCGCGCCCGCTCTCTCGATCGAGGCGCAGCGGGCCCGCGTCGAGGCCCTCATCGCGAGTGGCGAGACGCGCGAGGCCGTCGAGGCCGCCAAGCAGGTCCTGAAGGAGACGCGGAGCCACGAGGCCGAGGGACTCGTCGTCTCCGCCTACGAGGCTCGGATCGCGGCCCTCTCGGCCCGCGGGATGCACGACGAGGCTCGGGCCCTCGGCGCCGTCGTGAGGGAGCGGTTCCCCGCGCATCGCGCCCGCCTCGACGCGTTCACGCGGCAGAGCGCGGTCGGGTTCGCGGGCAACATCCCCGCGCTCCTGGCCGAACTGGCGACCGCCGTCGCCCCGCGGCGCGGCGAGATGGAGGCGATTCTCGCCCGCGAGCTGACCGACCCTCGTGTCCTGGCCGAGTCGGCGGTCTTGCCGGAGGACGACCCGCTCAAGCGGGCGGCTCGCGACGTCTGCGATCTCTTCACGGCCGTCACGAGCGGTCCCCTGGCCGACGGCGCGCTCGATCGCCTGGCCGGGATTCCCCGCCGCTCGCCGCTCGCGCCGTGGAGGCTCCTCATCCGCGCCGTCGACGCCTTCTATCGTCGGCAGGACGCGGCGGTCCTCGCCAACCTGTCGGCGATCCCGCTCGATTCTGCTCCCGGGCGTCTCGTCCCGATGTTCCGTCGTCTCGTCGGAGCCGGCGAGATGCCGGATGATCGATCGCTGTCCGTCGCGGCGGTGCTCGACCAGGTCAGTGGCGGCCGGGCCCGGTTCGAGAAGCGCCTGGCGGGGCTCGGCCAGGCGCTGGCGGCCAAGGATCCAAACCGCGCGCTCACCGCGCTCCAGGACGTGCTCGACGCGACCGCGCAGGCACCGATGCCCCTCAGGCGTGTCACGGTTGCCACGGTGCTGCTCCACTGGCTCCGCGTGGGCCTCGATCCCGCCCCGCTGACCCAGGCGCTTCTGCGCGACAGGCGGGACCCTGACACGGTGCGGCTCCTGGCCGAGGCGCTCGGCCGCGCGGGGCTGTGGGACGACGCCCTGGTGACGTGGGACCGGTTCCTGAACCGCGCGGTTGACTCCCGCAGGGCGCCGCTGTCAGGGCCGGAGGTGTGCCGCGTCCTCCTGCACATGGCCGACCTCTTCCCGGCCGACCACGAGGAGCTGCTCCGCGTCCTCGAGGCGGGCTCGGAGGAGGAGCTCCGGCGGCTGATCCGGACCGGGGCGCTGCCCCCGTGTTTCGACCGGGCGCGGCTCCTGGAGCGCGCGCTCGAGGCGGATCCGGGGCCGCACGTCTACCGCGCTCTCGTGGCCCACTTCGCGGCGCGAGATCCCCGGCGGGCGGAAGCCGAGGCGCGGGCGTGGCGCCGCGCCCACCCGGAGGACCTGGAGCCGGTGCTGCATCTGATGCGCGCCGCCGAGCGCCGCGGAGCGGAACGAAAGGCGCTCGGCTTCCTCGCCGAGGCCGAGGCGATCAACCGCGTGCATCCCGACGTGCGAGGGAGCCGGTTCCGCCTCCTGCTGGCCAGCGCCGAGCGCCGCATCCGGGCAAGGAAGCTCGCCGCCGCGGCGGCCGATCTCGATCAGGTCGAGCGGGAACCCCGGGCTGGCGAGGGGGACCACATGGCCTACCTCGTCGCGCTCCGCTGGGCCGTCGCGCGCGCGGAGGGCGGCGGGGAGGCGGCGGCGCGCCTCGAACAGGCCCTCGCGGCGCGAACGGGGAACCCGGTTCTGCTCGATCTGCTGTTGCGGTCGATCGGTGCCGCCTTCGGCCTCGATCCCGGCAGACCGGTGCGGGCACACTCGCAGCCCGAGACCATCGAGGGGCTGGCCCGCGCCTTCGACCTGTTCCAGTCGCTCGAGCGTCCGCTCGCCGTGCGCGCGGAACTGTTCGGACGGCTCGAGAAGGGAGTGGCGGGCGCGCCGCTGGTCCGGCTCCACTCGCTCTGCGCGTGCGGTCTCGCGCTGGGACGGCCGTCTCTGACCTACGTGGCCGCGGGCCGGGGCCTGGCGGAAGACGGCGCGCATCTCTGCCGATTTCTCCTGGCCCGGGGGCGGGCGCTGGCGGCCGCGTGGCGCCGTCAGGACCGCCTGCGGGGCCGCTCGTGCCTGCGGGCCGCGCGCGAGCTTGCCGGCCGAGCGCGGGACATGGAGGCGGTCCGGGAGGCGTCGGAGGCACTGGACGCGCTGCCGCTGGGAGCCGGCCCCGGCGGTTTCTTCCCGGACGACCCGTTCCTGGCGGACGATCTGGTCAGCGTCGGCGCGGCGCCGGGACAGGACGAGATCATGCGGACCGTCGCCGCCGAGCGGCGGCGCCTGGACATCCCGCAGTTCGCGTCCCCCACTGCCCAGCGCGCTCCACGCCGGCGGAGCCCGCGGCGCCATCGACACGTGCTCGACGAGCTGATCGGGCTGCTCGAGGGCGGCGGGTGAGGGGGATGGGTCTGCATCCCCGCGTTCTGATCGGCGTCGACGTCTTTCACGGATCGGTCCTGGACGTCCGGGGTCGATGCGGCAGGGGAATGTGAATTGAATCCGTTCGCGGTGCTCGGCATCGACGAGACCTCCGGCGACGAGACGGTGCGGGCCGCGTACCTCGACGCGGTCCGCCGCTCCCCGCCCGATCGCGATCCGGAGGGATTCCACCGCGTCCGTGCGGCCTACGAGGCGGTGCGGGACGTGGAACGCCGGCTCGCCCTGCGGCTGTTCGGCCCGGAATCGCTAGACCGCCTCGAAGCGTTGCTCGACGAGTTTCCGGACGAGCGCCACCACGTCGGCCCCGAGCCGTGGCTCCGAGTCATCCGGGGGGCGCGGCGATGACGTGGCTCAGGGCCGCGAGGGGGGAGCGGCGGTGAACCCCGGCGGCCGCCAACGGCCGTGCCCGGATCCCACACGGCTCAGTCTGCTCAGGGGGGCGCGGCGGTGAGCGCGTGGGATCCGGAGCGGAGCCGCCACCTCCTCGATGTGGTGACCCGGTGGCTCGACGAGCTGGGCGAGGCCGAGCCGTCCCCGCCGGGACTGGCTCCGGAAATCGAGTCGACCTCGGAGGTGGCGCCGGATCTCTTCTCGCTGCTCGGCCAGCTCGCGGCGCTCACCCGTGAGACCCAGCTCCAGGGCCGCGCCACGAACCGTCTCCATGCCGAGCTCGGCGCCGCGCTCGAGCGGCTCACGCAGAGCGCGGCGAGTCCCGACGCCGTCGCCAGGAAGCTGGCGGACGCTCGCCGCGAGGCGCGCGGCGAGCTGGCGGTCGAGCTGATCGAGGTTCGCGATCGCCTGACCCGCGGCCTCGGGGAGGCGCAGCGGCGGCTCGCCGCCCTGCGCGGCCTGCGCGGGCGGCTCGGCCAGCGCCCCGTGCTGGCGGCCCTGGTCGAGGGCAACGTGCTCGCGCGCGAGCGGCTGGACGACCTGCTGCGGCGGCTCGAGGCGACGGAGATCCTGTGCGTCGGCAAGCCGTTCGATCCCACGCTGATGCGCGCGGTGGAGGCGACGCAGACCGGGTCGGCGGCACCCGGAACGGTGGTCGACGTGATCCGCCCGGGCTACACCATGAACGGCCGGGTCATCCGGTTCGCCGAGGTCAGGGTGGCCACGGCGCCCGGCCAGGGGGTGACATTCGCATGAACGACCTCATCGTGGGCATCGATCTCGGGACGACGAACTCCGAGGTGGCGGCGCTCGTCGACGGCAAGGTGGAAGTGCTGGCGGCGGACGGCGAGCAGATCATGCCGTCCGTCGTGGGCCTCTCGCCTGACGGGACGCTGCTCGTGGGCACCCCGGCCCGCAACCAGTTCGTCGTGTATCCCGAGCGCACCGTCAAGTCGATCAAGCGGCTCATGGGCTCCGATCAGCGGGTGACCCTGGACGCCCGGACGTACTCGCCGCCGGAGATCTCGGCGATGATCCTTCGCACCCTGAAGGACCGGGCCGAGGCCGCGCTCGGCCAGCCCGTGCGCCGGGCGGTCATCACCGTGCCCGCCTACTTCTCGGACGCGCAGCGCCAGGCGACGCGCGACGCCGGCGAGATCGCGGGACTCGAGGTGGTGCGCATTCTCAACGAGCCGACCGCCGCGGCGCTCGCCTACGGCGCCGACCGCCAGGGCGACCGGACGATCCTCGTCTACGATCTCGGCGGGGGCACGTTCGACGTGTCGCTCGTCCAGGTGCACGGCGACGTGACCGAGGTGCTGGCGAGCCACGGCAACAACCACCTCGGAGGCGACGACTTCGACCGGCTCCTGCTGGACCACGTCCACGGCCGGTTCGTGACGGCGGGCGGCGTCGACGTCCGGACGGACCGCCGGGCGATGAGCCGGCTCCTCCACGCGGTGGAGGACGCCAAGAAGCGGTTGAGCTTCGAGCCCTACACGCGGATCGTCGAGGAGCATCTGGCCGAGCGCGGCGGTGTTCCCCTGCACCTGGACCTGGAGGTCTCCCGGCAGGAGTACGAGCAGCTCATCCACCACCTCATCGAGGGCACGCTCGACAGCGTCCACGCGGCGCTCAGCGACGCGGGCAAGCGGCCGGACCAGATCGACGACATCCTCCTCGTGGGCGGCTCCACCCGGACGCCGCTCGTGTCGGCGCTCCTCGAGGACCGGACCGGGCTCGTGCCCCGGCAGGAACTGCATCCGGAGCTGTGCGTCGCCCTGGGCGCGGGCGTGCTGGCCGCGCGGCTGTCGGGGCACGACGTCGACCGGGTGCTGGTCGACATCTCGCCGTACTCGTTCGGACCGTCGTTCTTCGGGCTCCTCCACGGCCGTCCGTCCGAGCACTGCTACCGGCCGATCATCGTCCGCAACAGTCCGCTCCCGGTGAGCCGCACCGAGACCTACCTGACGATGGTGGACAACCAGGAGGCGTGGCAGGTCTCCGTGTACCAGGGCGACGACCCGAACGCGCTCAACGACATCCTGGTCGGCCGCTTCCTGATCGAGGGGCTCTCGCGAGTGCCGGCCGGCAACGAGGTCCTCTGCCGGATGGACCTCGACCTCGACGGCATCCTGAAGGTGACGGCGACCGAGAAGCGCACGGGACTCGCCAAGCACATCACGATCGAGGGCGCCACGACCGCGATGTCCGGCGAGGAGGTGGCCCGCGCCCAAAGCCGGATGCGGGAACTGTTCGGTGACGAGGACTGGACGGATCTCGACGCGGCCGATCTGGTCGAGGCAGGTGGTGTCGAGGCCGAGCTGGACATCGATGCAGGTCTGGCCGAGGCCGGCGACCTCGAGGCCACCGACGTCGGGATGGACGTGGTCGAGGGGAGTCCTGGCGAGGCGGCGAGGGTCGGGGGTGATCTCGCTGCCCCGGCCGATCGGAATCCGGCCCGGGAACACGA
>CAZWXA010000034.1:15546-16987 GCA_964637755.1 uncultured bacterium
GCGGCCAGCTCGAGCACCGCCTTGTGTCGCGGCGCCCGGTCGAGGAGCGAGCGCCGCAGTTGTACGGGTCCTTGCCGGACGCCGCGGCGATCTCGTCGAGGAAGCACTCGGTGATGAAGGCGTTCTGGGAACTCCCGACCGACCGCCAGAAGCCGACGGGCACCCCGCTCTCCTTCATCACGTAGTCGACGAAGATGTTCGGGATGCTGTAGGGGATGTTGTACGCGCCCTCGATCGAGGACGGGTCGATGCCGTCCTTGACGCGCGACGGAAACGCGCGGGTCATGATCGAGTGGCCCACGAAGCGGTGCGTCCACGCGACGAGCGAGCCATTCGCGTCGACCCCGTCACTTGATCCGCATGTCGTTCTTGACGGACTTCACGCCCGCGACCCCGCGTGCGACTCGGACCGCCTTGTCGATGTCCGCCTGAGACCTGACGAAGCCGCTCAACTGGACCACGCCCTTGAACGTCTCGACGTTGATCTCGTTGACCTTCAGGGTGGAGTCGCTGAAGATCGCCGTCTTCACCTTCGTGGTGATCACCGAGTCATCGATGTACTCCCCGGTCCCCTCTCTCGTTGCCGTCGAAGCGCACCCCAAGGCCGACGCCAACAGGGTGGTGAGAACAAGGATCCCGAACCCTCTAAGTAATCTCATAGCCATACCTCCCTTCGAAATGACGATCCAGGTGAGCATCGCTCAGGGAGCCGGCTCCGCTCTCCGCGGCTCCCGGAGCAGCGCGTCCAGCCGGCTAACGAGTTGCGCTTCGGCAGGCCGCTCAAAAAGGCCCAGAGGCAAGGCGGTGAGTTTTTCAGCATCCTGCTAGCCCGCGCTCGACGTCTCCCGCACGTATTCGTAGACGTGCTTGTGCATGAGCGCCAGGGTGAAGCCCTGGCGGAGTTCGCGGGGGCGCCTGCGTACTCCTGCCGCGCTCCATCGCGCACGTCACCGCGGGGCCGTCAGATGGATCGGCGGCCGCCAATGAACTGGAATACGACGACAATGACGGCGATCACCAGCAGTAGATGGACCAACCCGCCGGCCGTGTACGAACTGACCATGCCGAGCGCCCACAGCACCAGAAGAATCACAGCAATCGTCCAGAGCATGGCCGGCTCCTGTTCAGTGCGCGTCCACATCCCGCGCAGGGTTTGTGATCGGGTCCCCGTCACTCTCGATGAACACCACCCGCGGCCTCCGCGCCAGGCTGACCATCCAGGTCACCGATGCCCCGGGCTGGACTCCATGGTCCCAAACGTTAGCTGACGCGATTCCGTCCGCCTAGTGGACCAAGGTCCACTAGACGGCCCCGACGAGCGCGTATCGAGGATGGGCGTCAGCCAGGCGGGGCGCAGGCCGGGCCCACGCCCGCCGCGGCCAGGATTGGCCGCTTAGCCGAGAACGATTCGGACCCGGTGTGTTCTTCGGTCATCGGCGAG
>CAZWXA010000035.1:0-16893 GCA_964637755.1 uncultured bacterium
TTCCGGGAGGGGGTGACATCATTCTGAGACCCTACGAGATTCTGGTGACGATCGATCCGCGTCCGACCGACGAGGAGGTCGCCGCGCTGCTGGTGACGCTCGAGGAGAACCTGAAGAGCCTGGGCGCCGAGGTGACGCGGGTCGAGAGCTGGGGGAAGCGTCGCCTCGCGTACGAGATCCGAAAGCAGCGCGAGGGCACCTACGCGGTGCTCGAAGTATCCGCCGAGCCCCCGATGATCAAGGAGTTCGAGCGACAGCTCAAGCTGAACGAGAACGTCTTGCGCTTCCTCTCGACGCGGGTCCCCGTTGGCAAGAAGGCTCGACCGGCAAAAGTTCCGGAGGTGGCTGAGGAGGTCGGTTGATGGCGAGCCTCAACAAGGTCTTTCTGATCGGGAATCTGACCCGGCCCCCCGAGCTGCGGTACACCCCGAGCGGGACAGCAGTCGCGGACCTCAGGCTGGCCGTGAACCGCGCGTACACCACACAGGGCGGGGAGCGGCGGGAAGAGACGTGCTTCCTCACCGTCGTCGTGTGGGGCAAGCAGGCCGAGAGTTGCGGCGAGTACCTCGACAAGGGGAGCCCGGTCCTGGTCGAGGGGCGCCTGCAGACGCGCGACTGGGAGACGAAGGACGGCCAGAAGCGCAACGTGGTCGAGGTCGTCGGGGAGCGGGTCCAGTTTATGGGGCGGGCCAAGCAGCCGGCGGGAGCGCCGGCGGTGCCCGCCACCGACGCATTCACTGGCGAGGACAGCGCCCCCCCCGGGGACGGCGACGTTCCCTTCTAGCAGGGTGTCGTGAAGCCCGGCAGGCCGCTGTCGGGGCCCTTTTGTCCGGAACGCTAACAGGGAGGACTGACCATTCCGCCAGCGGGAGCCAAACCGGTCAAGCGCCGTCGATTCGGACGGCGAAAGGTCTGCAAGTTCTGCGTGGACAAGGTCGATCTGGTTGATTACAAAGACGTGCGCCGGCTCAAGAGCTTCGTATCCGAGCGCGGAAAGATCATCCCGCGGCGCATTTCCGGGAGCTGCGCGCGCCACCAGCGACAGCTCACGCATGCGATCAAGCGGGCGCGAACCGTCGCGCTGCTTCCGTACGCCGCCGAATAGCGGTCGGCGCGCCGAGGGGACAGAGAGAGGGCATGAAGATCATCCTGCTGGACGACGTCACCACGCTCGGTCGCCGCGGGGAGGTACGGGAGGTGTCCGACGGCTATGCGCGGAACTTCCTGATCCCCCAGAAGCTCGCGCTCACGGCCACGCCCGGAAACATGAAGAACCTCGGGCAGATCAAGACTCAGCAGGAGGCGAAGGCGTCGCGGATCAAGGCCGCCGCCGAGGCCCTGCGCGCCCGCATCGAGGCGTTGACCTGCGAGGAGCGGCGGCAAGCGTCCGAAGAGGGCAGGCTGTTCGGCTCCGTGACGTCACAGCACATCGCTGACTTCCTGGAGAAGAACGCCGTCCAGATCGAGAGGCGCCGGATCACGCTCGAGGAGCCGATCAAGGCGCTCGGCGAGTCCGAGGTGCCGATCCGGCTGCACCCCGAGGTGACGGCCCGGCTCAAGGTGATCGTCGTCCGGGACTAGCGCGTGCCGACGCTCACGGAGCTGCTCGGCTCCAGGGTCCCCCCGCACAGCCTCGAGGCCGAGCGCGCCGTGCTCGGCGCCCTCCTCCTCGACCGCGAGAGCCTGCCGCGCGCGATCGAGATCCTGAAGGTCCCCGACTTCTACAAGGAAGGGCACCGGCTGATCTTCGCCGCCATGATCTCGCTGTTCGAGCGGAACGAGCCCGTGGACCTGCTGACGCTCTCGGAGTCCCTCCGCCGGCAGAGCACGCTCGACGAGGTCGGCGGGGCCGCCGCGCTTGCCTCCCTCGTCGAGGAGGCGGCCACGGCCGCCCACGTGGTCTCGTACGCCAACATCGTCCGGGAAAAGGCGCTCCTCCGGGACCTCATTCGCGCCGCCACCGACATCATCGCCCAGAGCTACGAGCAGCGCGACGACGTCGACCTGCTGCTCGACCAGGCCGAGGGGCGCATCTTCCAGATCTCGGAGCGACGGCTCCAGGGAAGTGCCCTCCCGGTGCGCGCCATCCTCAAGGGGACGTTCGAGTACATCGAGCGCCTCTACGACCGCAAGGAACACGTCACCGGGCTCGCCACGGGGTTCGATGAGCTGGACCAGCTGACGGCGGGCTTCCAGCCCTCCGATTTCATCATCATCGCCGGGCGCCCGAGCATGGGAAAGACCGCGTTCGCGCTCAACGTCGCGAAGAACGCGGGTGTGGCGTTGCGGAAGAAGGTGCTGATCCTGAGTCTGGAGATGTCCAAGGAGCAGCTCGTCCAGCGCCTGCTCTGTTCCGACGCGAAGGTGGATTCCCAGACCGTCCGCACCGGTCGTCTGGAACAGCGGGACTGGCATCGCCTGACCAACTCGGCAGGCCGACTGGCAGAGGCCCCGATCTTCATCGACGACAGCCCCGCGCTCAGCGTGCTCGAGGCGCGCGCGAAGGCCCGCCGCATGATGGCCGAGCACGGGCTCGACCTGGTCGTCATCGACTACCTGCAGCTCATGCGCGGCCGGAACGTCGAGAATCGCCAGCAGGAGATCTCGGAGATCTCGCGCTCGCTCAAGGCGCTCGCCAAGGAACTGAACATTCCCGTGGTCGCCCTTTCGCAGCTCTCGCGGGCCGTGGAGGCCCGCCAGTCGAAGGACTACCGGCCGCAGCTGTCCGATCTCCGCGAGAGCGGCGCCCTCGAGCAGGACGCCGACCTGATCATCTTCCTGTATCGGCCCCAGCGCTATGGCCTCCAGCCCGAGGACGCCAACCTTGCCGAGGCGATCATCGGGAAGCAGCGAAACGGTCCCGTCGACACCGTCAAGCTCGTCTTCAAGCCGGAGTACGCGAGCTTCGAGAACCGCGCCAGGGACTTCCGGGCCCAGGAGCAGCCGTTCTAGCCCCGATCGGAGAACACTCGCGCGCGGCGTCACCCACTGCTCCGGGCCTCCTAGAGCCGCCGGGTATCTTCCGATCAGGGCGAGCAGGCTGTTGAAGGAGGCCGGGCTCTTCAGCGTCCCGCTCACCCGCATTGCGGGCGGGCCTGTCGGCGCCAGAAGCCAGGCTCGGAACGGGGTGGGGTCGGCGCGCCGTCTGGTACACTTCCCGGTTGCGTGTCTTCCGCGATGACGCTGACTCTGGTTTCTGACGGCCCGCTCGACGTCGACAGGACGCTGGCCCGGTACCGCCTGTGGGGCGAGGATCCTGCGACGGCGATCGGCGCGGATGCGTTGTGCCGTGTTCTGCGGGCGGGAGACTGCCTGTACGGGTACGAGGTCCGATGGCGCGGCGGACCGGACGATACGGTCCTGACGGTGCGAACGCCCGGCACGCACGAGGGCGCCGTCCGGGCCGCAGTGACGCGGGAGGTCGAGCGGGTCTTCGGGCTCCGGGCCGACCTGCAGGGTTTCCAGGCCGTCGCGAAGACGGACTCCGGGCTCCGGGACCTCCTGCAGCCGCTCTACGGCCTGCGGCCGACGCTGGCGCCGGCGGCGCTCGAGATGCTGGTGGGCTCGGTCTGCGCTCAGCAGGTCAACCTGACCTTCGCGTTCGCGATCCGATCGAGGCTCGTCCGCCGGTACGGCACGCCCCTCACGGTCGCGGGACGCACGGTCTACGCGTTTCCGGACGCGAACACGCTCGCGCGCGCCCGTCCGCCGGACCTCCGCGCGCTGCAGTTCTCGGAGCGCAAGGCGGAGTACATCGTGGGGATCGCGCGGGCGATCGCCGACGGCGGGCTCGACCTCGACGGCCTCGCTGCGGCCGGGAACGACGAGGTCATCGCGCGCCTCACGGCGCTCCGGGGCCTCGGGCGCTGGTCGGCCGAGTGGTTCCTGGCGCGCGGCCTCGGTCGTGGCGACGTGTGCCCGGCCGGGGACCTCGCCGTGCGAAAGGCGTTCGCGCACTTCTACAATCGGGGACGCGAGCTGAGCGAGGCGGCGATCCGCCGGCGCGCGCGCCGCTGGGGCGAGTATCAGAACCTGGCCGTGCACTACCTGCTCTCCGGGTTGCGCCTGTCGAGAACGTCTGGGGGCGGGACGTGAAGCGGCTCGGCACGCTGCCGATCCTCGGGCAGCCGGACCCGACCGAGCCGAAGGACATCCACCTGGTCGGGCGGTACGCCGTCGGGGCCACCTGGGCCGACAACCACGGGAGCATCTATCCGTTCGACCAGCTCCGCCGGGACTGTCCGTGCGGCGCGTGTGCCGGCGCCACTGCCCTCACGCCAGCCATGGCGTGGCCCGAGGCGATCACGCGGACGCCGGAGGGGCTCGGAGTCGGCTGGTCGGACGGCCACGCGAGCCTGTACGCGTACCCTCGGCTGCGAGCGCTGTGCCGGTGCGCGGGCTGCACGGGCGGCCACCCGTGAAGCGAAAGCCCCGGCTCGTCGTCGGCGGCGTGATGCTCTCGATCGTCCTCGCCGCGATGGAATCGACCGTCGTCGCCACCGCGATGCCGACGGTCGTCGCGAGTCTCGGCGGGATTGGGATCTACTCGTGGGTGTTCTCGGCCTTCCTGCTCACCTCGACGGTGGCGATGCCGCTCTGGGGGCGGCTCTCGGACCTCTTCGGCCGCCGGCCCGCGTACCTGGCCGGTCTCGTGATCTTCCTGATCGGCTCGGCGCTCTCGGGGCTCGCGCAGAGCATGGCCCAGCTCATCGGCTTCCGCGCGTTGCAGGGCCTCGGGGCCGGCTCGCTGATCACGATCGGCATGACCGTCATCGCGGACCTGTACGGCCTCGAGCGGCGCGCGAAGATGCAGGGATACTTCTCGAGCATGTGGGGCGGTGCATCGCTGGTCGGGCCGCTGCTCGGCGGGTTCCTGACCGACCACCTGTCCTGGCGGTGGGCGTTCTACATCAACCTCCCGTTCGGCGTGGCGGCGATGGCGCTGATCGCGACCGGGCTTCGCGAGGCGGCGACGCCCCGCCGCCGGCCCCGGATCGACACGCGGGGGCTCGTCCTGTTCACGACCGGCGTCTCGTCGCTGATGATCGGTCTGATGCTGGTGGGCCGATCGCCGTCCTGGACCGCGCCCGAGGTGCTCGGACCGATCGCGGCTGCCCTGGTGCTCCTCGCGGGCTTCGTGGCGGCGGAGCGGCGGGAACCGGAGCCGGTCATCCCGCTCGCGCTGTTCCGGATCCCCGTCGTCCGGGCCGCGGTGGCCACCGGTTTCTTCTCGGGCATGGCGATGTTCGGCGCGATCTCGTTCGTGCCCCTGTTCCTCCAGCGCGTGACGAACGCCACGGCCATGAGCGCGGGGTTCGTGCTGACGCCGTTCATCCTCGGCTGGGTCACCTGCTCGATCGTCAGCGCGCGGCTCGTGCTCCGGATCGGATACCGGAGCGTCGTCATCGCGGGGATGGTCAGCCTCACGGCGGCGTTCTTCCTGTTCTCCGAGTGGGACGCGACCCTGACGAGGGCCGCGGCGATGGGCGCCGTGCTCGCGGCGGGCGCCGGCATGGGCATGACGATGGTGCCGATGCTGATCGCCGTGCAGAACGCCGTCTCGCGGGAGGACCTCGGGGCGGCGACGTCGGTGACGCAGTTCTTCCGCACGATCGGCGGGGCCGTCGGCGTCTCCGTGATGGGTGCCGTGATGGCGCAGAGCCTGCGGGCCGGCGCCGACATCGAGTCCGCGCTCCACGGCGTGTTCCTCGTCGGCCTGGCGGTGTGTGCGGGAGCGCTCCTGTCCGCGTTCATCGTCCCGGCTGGCACCGCGCAGGAGCTGGCCCGGCCGGAGGCGACAGCGGCGCCGCCACCGAAGGCCGGGCGGTGAGATGGCGTGAAGGAATCGACGCCCGCGACAGCCGGTGGGGGGTGTCGGGGGGAGCGGCGGTCGCTCCCCCCGACGGTGACTGAAAGGGCGTGAGGAAATGCTGGGCGGGATCCCGGTGGGGGGTGTCGGGGGGAGCGGCGGTCGCTCCCCCCGACGTTGACTGAGATGGCGGAGGGGGACGCGCCGCTGCTGGATCGCCTCGCCCGGATGCCGGCGGTTCCGGTCAGCGCCGTCATCCTGCTGCTGGAGGCGCTGGCGGAGCCTGCGCTCGACCCTGTCCTGGGTCCTCTCTTCGGGACCGACGAGGACGGCGGGCCCACCGTGAACCCGCTGGTGCCCGCGGTGGTCCAGCAGTTCCGGGACACGGAAGAGCTGACCTGCTACGCGGCGGTTCTCGAGGGCCTCACCGGCATCTGGAACGCCGCGGTGAGGGCGGCGGTGGTGACGCGGCTGCGCGCGGCGGGTCTGCCGCAGGACGATCTGCTCCTGCGACTCCAGGCGCTGTCGCCGACGCTGGGCTTCGCGACGGGAGAGAACCGCGACGGGGCGCGCGCGTGGCTCGCGGACCCGTTCGCCCAGGACGCGCTCCTGGTACAGCACGGCATCGTTCGCGTGCTGCTGGCCCTGCGGGGCATGGCCGAGGCGCGCGCCCGGACGCTGACGCAGGAGTCCGCGGGTGGAGGCCGTCCGAGCTGAGGGACGGCCGCGTACACGCCAGAGCGGCGGGCAGAGAATCGAGGAAGCGCGCGCTGGCGCGCGAGGAGTGAACCGGATCCGGATCAACCAGGAGGAGGGGGCACATGGCCACCATCTCAGACCAGTTCAAGGACCTGTTCGACAAGAAGGCGTTCGCCCACCTGGCGACCGTCGGCAGCGACGGCGCGCCCCAGGTGACGCCGGTATGGGTCGACTATGACGGCACGTACGTCAGGTTCAACACGGCCAGGGGCCGCGTGAAGGCCAGGAACCTCGCCCGGAACCCCCGGGTTGCGCTGGCGATCCAGGACCCGGACAATCCGTACCGCTATGTGCAGATCCGCGGGCGCGTGGCGGAGTCGACCGAGGTCGGGGCCGACGCCCACATCGACTCGCTCGCGAAGAAGTACCTCGGCCAGGATCGGTACCCGTACCGCCAGCCGGGCGAGGTGCGGGTGATCTACAAGATCCTGCCCGAGCGCATCCAGGGTATGTAGTCTCCGTGTTCCAGATCGACGCCGTCTCGAAGTCCTACGGGGGACAGCGCCTCTTCGAGGACCTCTCGTGGCGCATCCTCCGGAACGAGCGGGTGGGGCTCGTCGGCCCCAACGGCGCTGGCAAGACGACGCTCTGCCGCCTCCTCGCCGGGCTCGAGGAGCCCGACACCGGGCGGGTGAGCCACGACCGGGGCGCCACCGTCGGCTACCTGCCCCAGGAGGTCGGCGGGGCGTCGAGCGGGTCCTTGCTCTCCGAGGCCCTCGGTGGGTTTGCCGACGTCTGGGCCATCGAGCGTCAGATCGAGGAAGTGGCCACCGCGCTGGCCTCCGACCCGACGGACGCGCTGACCGAGCGCTACGGCGACCTGCAGCACCGGTTCGACGCCCGGGGCGGATACCGGCTGGAGGCCGAGGCCAAGGTCATCCTCGGCGGCCTCGGGTTCAGCTCGGAGGACATGAACCGGCCGCTGATCGAGTTCTCGGGCGGCTGGCGCATGCGTGCGGCCCTGGCGCGCCTCCTGCTGCTGCGCCCGTCGCTCCTGTTGCTCGACGAGCCGACCAACCATCTCGACCTCGAGTCGCTGGGGTGGCTCGAGGAGTTCCTGTCCGGATACGATGGCGCCGTCGTGGTCGTGTCGCACGACCGGTACTTCCTGAACCGGATGGTCACGTCGGTCGCGGAGCTGTCCGCGGGCGGGCTCACGATCTACCCGGGCGACTACGACGGGTATCTCGTGGAACGGGAGGCGCGCCAGGAGCTGATCGAGGCGCGGGCCCGGAACCAGGCGAAGCGGATCGCCGAGATCGAGCGGTTCGTCGAGCGCTTCCGGTACCAGGCGACGAAGGCGCGCCAGGTGCAGAGCCGGGTGAAGATGCTCGAGCGGATCGACCGCGTGCGGGTCGGTCCCGCCGGCCGGGAGGTGCGCTTCGCGTTTCCCGCGCCGCCGCGGACGGGACGGATCGCCGTCGCCTTGACCTCCGTGGACAAGGCGTACGGGGAGGCCGTCGTCTACCGCGGCCTCGACCTCGCCATCGAGCGGGGCGAGCGGGTCGCGCTCGTCGGCGTGAACGGCGCGGGGAAATCGACGCTGCTCCGGATCCTGGCGGGCGTCCTGCCGTTCGAGGGTGGCATGCGCACGCTCGGGTCCCACGTCTCGGTGCACTACTACGCCCAGCATCAGATCGACACGCTCGACCCGTCGCGGACCGTGCTCGAGGAGCTCGAGGGAGCGGCTCCCGAGGCCGTGCGGAACCGTCTGCGCGCGATCCTGGGCTCGTTCCTCTTCTCCGGGGAGAGCGTCGACAAGCAGGTCGGCGTGCTCTCGGGAGGTGAGAAGGCGCGGCTGGCGCTCGCGAAGATGCTCGTGCGCCCGGCCGCCCTCCTCTGCCTGGACGAGCCGACCAACCATCTGGATCTGGCGTCCCGCGGCGTGCTCGAGGACGCGCTCGCGGAGTTCACCGGGACGATCGTCTTCATCTCGCACGATCGCTACTTCATCAATCGCCTGGCCACCAAGGTCATCGAGATCCACGGGGGGCGGCTCACCGCGCACCTCGGGGGGTACGACGACTACCTGGCCCGGGCGGCCGGCCGGGAGGTCCGGGCGGCCCCGCGCCGGGAAGCCGTGCGGGTCCGCCGGCCGCGGGTCGATGTGAGGCTCGGCGAGCTCCGCCGGCGGCTGGAGCAGGTCGAAGGTCAGATCCAGGCGCTGGAGAGCCGGCTCGGGGCGCTCGCGGCCGCGCTGAGTGATCCCGCGCTGTACGCGGACGGCCATCGCGTGCGCGCCGTGACGACCGAGCGGCGCGAGGCGGAGGAGCGGGTGGCCGGGCTCATGCGGGAGTGGGAGGACCTGTCGGCGCGGGTCGCCGGGCATGAGTGATTACTACGCGCCCGTCGACCCTTTAGTCCTCAGGCGCGCGCGCACGCTGGCGCGCCTGCTCCGCGCAAGCCAGTGGTGGAAGCGCAAGATCGCCGGCGGCGTGTGCGCGTACTGCGGGCGCGAGGTCGGCCCGCGGGCGCTGACGATGGATCACATCGTGCCGCTCGGGCGCGGCGGGCGGAGCGTGCGCGGCAACGTCGTGGCCGCCTGCAAGGCCTGCAACACGAAGAAGCGGTCGCTGGTCCCCGTCGAGTGGGATGAGTACCTGCAGTCGCTCCGCAGTGTCTCCGACGAGTGACGCCTCCCTGTCCCTGATTGTGGACATTGACGCGCGTGGCGAACGGCGCTGGAATGCGTTCGCTCGCGAGCACTGATCCACACCCTCAATCACGTGGAGGAACGTATGAATTCGAGGACGCTGCTGGCGTTGTGCGCCGTGCTCCTGGTCGCGGGCGGTGGTCCCGCGAGCGCCGCCCGGGCGGCCGAGGAACGGCGCGCCCGCGCGGTGCTCACCGCGACCGACGACCGTGTCAACATCAACACCGCGACCGAGGCCGAGCTCGTCAAGCTCAAGGGGTTCGGCCGCACCGTCGCCAAGCGGATCATCGAGTACCGCGAGGCGCATGGTGAGTTCAAGAAGCCCGAGGATATCCGGAACGTTTCCGGAGTGGGCAAGGCGCTCTGGGAGCAGAATCGCGACCGGATCGTGGTGAAGTGACGGACCCGGCCACTTTTTCTTTTGGCGGCTGCGGGCCTGGTGTAGGATGAGCGAAAACCGACCGGGGCGGAGCAGCGCTCCCCTGGCATCCCCGCTGGCAATCCCGTCGGCGGCCGATGTGGTCGAGCCCTGGGCCGGGAGTCGGCATCCGGTTCAAGGTGGGTGGGAACTGGGCCCGCGTGGCGGCCTTGCCGAGAATAGGAGGTGATCCAGCCGATGTGTACCTCTACGGTGATCTGTGAGGTGGTTGCCTCCTAGGCAAGATCCACGCTAGCTTGGGTGGTGACGCCTGGGAGTCCAGGCACCACCGGCCCCGACGATCCCGCTCTTCACCAGCGGGGCGGCGCCGACGATCCGCCGAACGAGGCGGAGCGAGGCGCGCGGCAACCATCGTCGGGGCTCTTTTTTCCCGGGGCGCCTCCGGGGGGTCCGTTCATGGGCAAAAAGATCCACCGAGAATGCCATATCTGCAACGCCATGGAGTGTGAGCCCGGGCCCCGGACAGGCCCGGGCGAAGAGCGAACAGGAGGAAGCCTAGGCTTTCCTGACGTTTGCCGCCTGGAGACCCTTTGGCCCCCGCGTCACCTCGAACTCTACCTTGTCACCCTCGGCCAGGCTCTTGAAGCCATTCGCCTGGATCGCGCTGAAGTGGACGAATACGTCCTCGCCCCCCTCCTGGGTGATGAAGCCGTAACCCTTCGCGTCGTTGAACCATTTCACCTGACCCTGAGCCATGTTCCCGTTTCCTCCTGTGTGCTCCCGCCACCTTGGCGGAGTCGCCCCGCCGGAATTGGGGGGCAAACAAAAACGCCGCTGGACTTGGGTCCACGCGGCGTCGATCTCGAGCAGTCTCGCTACCTGGAGCTCCGTCTGAACCTTAAACCTGGCCTAGTGTACACAGGCGAAGGGTAAAGTCAAGCGGAAAATCCGCCCGGGCTGACGGTCCGCCGGTCCCGGCCGCCCCTGTCCGTTGGCAGTCCCTTACCCATCGGCACAAGTCATGCTAAGGTAGGACACCTTTCAACCGGAACGGCAAACTCGGGAGTGTCGATGCTGTACAACATACTGGCTGGAATGTTCTCCAACGACCTCGCGATCGACCTCGGCACGGCGAACACGCTCGTGTACGTGCGCGGGGAAGGGATCGTGCTCAACGAGCCTTCGATCGTCGCGATCCATCAAGCCGACAACTCGGTGCTCGCGGTCGGCCACGAGGCGAAGGCGATGCTCGGGCGGACGCCCGGAAACATCGTCGCCATCCGTCCGCTCAGGGACGGCGTCATCGCGGACTTCGACGTCACCGAGAAGATGCTCCACTACTTCATCTCGAAGGTGCACCGCCGCCGGGCGCTCGTGCGGCCGCGGATCGTGATCGGCGTTCCGTCGGGCATCACCCAGGTGGAGAAGCGCGCGGTCCGGGATTCGGCGATGCAGGCCGGCGCCCGCGAGGTCTACCTCATCGAAGAGCCGATGGCCGCGGCGATCGGCGCCGGGTTGCCGATCCAGGAGCCGGGCGGCAACATGATCGTGGATATCGGCGGCGGCACGACGGAAGTCGCCGTCATCTCGCTCTCGGGCATCGTCTACTGCAAGTCGGTCCGCATCGCGGGCGACGAGATGGACGAAGCGATCGTGCAGTACGTCAAGAAGCACTACAACCTCCTGGTCGGTGAGCGCCGCGCGGAGGAGATCAAGATCAGGCTCGGATCGGCGTCCGCCGTGGGCTCGGAACTGAAGACCATGGAGGTGAAGGGGCGCGATTTGATCGACGGCATCCCGAAGACGATCGTGATCACGAACGAAGAGGTGCGCGAGGCCTTGCGGGAGCCGGTCATGACGATCGTCGAGACGGTTCGGACCTGTCTCGAGCGGACGCCGCCGGAACTCGCCGCGGACATCGTGGACAAGGGGATCGTGCTGACCGGCGGCGGGGCGCTGCTGCAGGGGCTGGATCAGCTCCTGCGGCAGGAGACGAATCTCCCGGTCACGCCGAGCGACGATCCGCTGTGCTGCGTGGCGCTCGGTACCGGGAAAGTGCTCGATGAGCTGGATCTCCTCAAGAAGGTGGCGATTCCCGCGTAGCGTTTCGCCACTCCGGGGCCGCTGGTGAGGGTTCGGCGTTTCGTTCTGCTGGGATCGACGGTCGGGGTCTGTCTCCTGTTCCTGACCCTACAGACGCGTGGGGAGGGAGCGGTCGTCGGGCAGGTCGTGGCCCTCGTCACGGCACCCCTTCAGTCGGTCCTGACGAAGGTCAACCGCGCGGCGTTCGGTCTCTGGGCGACCTATCTCGACTGGAAGAACGTGCGGGCCGAGAACCACCGTCTCCGCGCGGAGATCGAGCAGCTCCGCGTCGACGCCCTGCGCGTCGGCGAAACGGAGGAGGAGAACGCCCGGCTCCGGCGGCTGGTGGCCTTCCGCGATCGGCTTCCGCTGACCACCATCGCGGGCGAGGTCATTGCCCGGGAGTGGGGCTGGGCCCGGTCACTCACCGTGAACCGGGGCCGAGGCGACAACGTGGCGAAGATGACGCCGGCCATCGCGCCGGAAGGGCTCGTCGGGCGCGTGGCGGAGGTCCGTTCCCGCGTGTCGATCGTCCAGCTCCTGAACGACCCGGCCTCCACCGTGGGCGCCACGATCCAGCGTACGCGAACCAGCGGGATCGTCGAGGGTGAATCGGGCGGCACGACGCGGTTCAAGTACATGGCGCGCGACGGCGCCGTCATCGAGGTCGGCGATTTGGTCGTCACCTCGGGGCTCGGCGGCGTCTTCCCCAAGGGGATCCCGATCGGCCGCGTGGGCGCGATCGTCGAGCGCGGCTCGGCGCTCTTCCAGTACGCCACGCTCGCGCCCATGGTCGATTTGTCCCGGATCGAAGAAGTCCTGCTGGTGACCCAGCAGACGACCCAGGACCTCGCGGCGCACTTCGTGAGTGACCGGTAGACGGCCGTGCGCGCGACGCTGGCGCTCGTGATCTTCGGGGGCGGGCTCGCGCAGACGACGTTCGCCCCGGCCCTGCGGATCGGCGACGTCACTCCCGACATCCCGCTGATCCTTCTCGTCCTCCTCGCCCTCCGGCGGGGACCCGAGGTGGGGTGCCTCGCGGGGCTCGTCGCCGGATTCCTGCAGGATGCCGCAGCCGGCGGGTCCATCGGGGCGCAGGCGCTGACCAAGACGCTGATCGGGTTCTTCATCGGTCAGGCGGGCGGCCGGTTCTGGGTGCACGAGCCGCTCGTGCAGATTCCCGGGCTGGTCCTGCTCTCGCTCGTCGAAGGGCTCGCGCGGTTCCTGCTGCTCCAGGTGTTTCACTTTTCGGGGGCCTTCGGGGACTTGATGCTGTACGTGGTCGTGCCGCAGTCGCTCTACAACGGCTTCATCGGCGCCGCCGTCGTGCTCGCCATGACCGCCGCCGAGCGGCTGCGCGGGGGGTCGCCGTGGCGATGAGGCGGCCGCCCGGCCCCGCGCGCCGTGATCCCGGCAAGCAGCGCGTGCTGGGCATGACGATCGGCGTGCTGGCCGCGTTCCTCGTGGTGGTGGGCCAGCTCTGGTACCTTCAGGTGCTCGAGGGCGCGCGGCTGCAGGAACTCTCCGAGAAGAATCGGGTGCGCGTGCGGACGGTGGCGGCGCCGCGCGGCGTCCTCGTCGACCGCAACGGACTGGCGCTCGTCGACAACCTGCCTGCCTTCACCCTGTCCCTGATCCCCCGGGAGATCGACGAGCGGGAGAAGGTCCTCGGGCGCCTGTCCGCGCTGCTGAAGATCCCCTACGCCGATCTGGACGACGCGCTCGGGCGGGTCTCCCCTGACTCGCTGACGCCCGTCCGGGTACGGCGCGGGCTGACGCTCGAGGAGGTCGCGCGGGTGAAGGAGTGGCAGATCGAGCTTCCCGGGGTGGTCTGGGAGGAGGAGGCCCAGCGCCTGTACCCGAGCAGCCGCTTCGCCGCCCACCTGCTCGGGTACGTCCGCGAGGCCAGCCACGAGCAGCTCCGGCACGGCCGTTACCGCCGGGGCGACATGGTCGGCCAGAGCGGGCTCGAGCGGCTGCTCGACGAGTACCTCCGGGGCAAGGACGGGGGGCAGCGGATCGAGGTCGACGCCATGGGCCGGGGGGGCAAGGACACGGTGATCCAGAAGAGCGAGCCGAACCCGGGCGCCCGCGTCGTCACCACGATCGACCGGCGCATCCAGGAAGCGGCCGAGCGGGCGATGGAGGGGCACGCGGGCGCGGTCGTGGTGATGGACCCGCGCAACGGCGACGTCCTGGCGATGGTCTCGACCCCGGCGTTCGCGCTGGATCAGTTCACCGGCACGATCGGGCGCGAAGCCTGGGTGCAGCTCGTCCGGGACCCGTCCTATCCGATGCTGAACCGCGCCGTGCAGAGCCAGTACCCCCCGGGCTCGATCTTCAAGATCGTCGTGGCCGCGGCGGGGCTCCAGGAGACGATCCTCACGCCCCTGGACCGCGTCCATTGCACGGGCGAGTTCCATCTCGGCACCTCGACGTTCAAGGACTGGAAAGAGGGCGGACACGGAGTGGTCGACCTCCATCGCGCGATCGTGCACTCCTGCAACGTCTACTTCTACCAGGCGGGTCTCAGGATCGGACCGGACACGATTGCCCGCTACGCGAGGGCGTTCGGTCTCGGCGCCGCGACGGGCATCGACCTGCCGGGCGAGAAGTTCGGGCTCATCCCGGGCGCGCGCCGGACGCGGCGCGCCCCGCTCCCCGGCGACACCGCCAACCTGGCCATCGGCCAGGGGGCTCTCCTCGTGACGCCGTTGCAGGTCGCGCGGATGATGGCGGCCGTGGCGAGCGGGGGGATCCTCTTCAAGCCGCGGCTCGTCCAGCGCGTCGAGAGCGCCGACGGCCGCCTGCTCTTCAGCGATCCCGGCCTCGTGAATGGTCACGTCCGGCTCTCGCCCGTGGTCTGGGATTTTCTCAGGCAGAGCCTCCGGGACGTGGTCAACGAGGGCACCGGGTGGGCGGCCCGGATCCCGGGGATCGACATCGGTGGGAAGACGGGCACGGCACAGATCGTCGCCAAGTCGCGGGCCGACCGGGGCCAGGATCACGCCTGGTTCGCCTCCTTCGCGCCCGTCGAGGATCCCCAGTGCGTGGTCGTGGTGATGGTCGAGCGCGGCGGAGCGGGCGGGCAGGTTGCGGCGCCGATCGCCCGCCAGATCTACCAGGCGATCTTCCTCGAGCGCGTCGCGTCCGCCGGACTCGCCGGCTGATGCTCTACCTCGATCGCCGGCTCCTGGCCAATCTCGACTGGCTCCTCCTGGCGGCAGCGGGCGGTGTCCTCACGCTGGGCGTGGTCACCCTGTCGAGTCTGGCCGTCAGCCGCGCGGGCACGGCGCTCGCGACCCGCCAGCTCCTCTGGATCGGCGTCGGCGCGGTGCTCCTCGTCGTCGTCGCCGCTGTCGACTACCGGAATCTCGTCCGGGCGGCGCCGGCGCTCTACCTGCTCGGCCTGGCCGGTCTCGTGATGGTCATTGCGATGGGCCGGTCGGTGTCCGGCGCCCGCCGCTGGATACCGGTCGGACCCTTGACGGTGCAGCCCTCGGAGCTGTTCAAGTTCGTCTTCGTGCTCATGATCGTCTGGGTGCTCGGGTCGAGCCGGGCGAGGCCGGTCGGGACGCTGGCCGTCGTGCTGGCGGGGACCGCGCTCGCGGTGCCGTTCGTCCTGATCGTGAAGCAGCCCGATCTGGGCACCGCATTCCTGCTGGTACCGGTGCTGGTCCTTCTCCTGGCGGGCGCGGGGATTCGCCTGCGGCTGCTCGGCGGGCTGGCCTTGGCCGGGTTGGCCGTCCTGCCCCTGGTCTGGTTCGCCTTGAAGGAGTACCAGCGCGAACGACTCCTGGTGTACCTGGATCCCTACCGCGATCCCCTCGGGACCGCGTACAACGTGATCCAGGCCAAGATCGCCATCGGTTCGGGTCAGCTCCTGGGCAAGGGGATCGCCGGCGCGACGCAGAGCCGGCTCGCCTTCCTCCCGGAGCGTCATACAGACTTCGTCTTTGCCGTGTTCGCCGAGATGTGGGGGTTCGTCGGCTGTCTGCTGCTCATCATGTGCTACGCCGTCCTGATCACGCGGGGCTTCGAGATCGCGGCCACCGCGCGTGATCCGGTGGGACGTCTGGTCGCCGTCGGAGCCGTGTCGCTCCTCGGCGCGCAGACGCTCATCAATCTCGGGATGGTGACGGGCCTCCTGCCGATCGTGGGGCTGCCGCTGCCCATGATGAGCTACGGGGGCTCGTCCATGGTGGTGTCGATGATGGTGCTGGGACTGCTCCTCTCGGTCCGGATGCGGCAGTTCGCATGAGGCGCGAAGACTCGCCTATGAGGTGCTGCCGTGGCCAAACGCATTGCCGTGAATGCCGGGATCATCGAGACACGCATCGCCCTCCAGGAGGGTAATCTCCTCACCGCGCTCTACGTCGAGCGGCACCGCCACCGATCCATCGTCGGCAACGTCTGCAAGGGCGTCGTGACGAACGTCCTCCCCGGCATGCAGGCGGCGTTCGTCAACATCGGGCTCAGCAAGGACGCCTTTCTCTACGCGGGCGACTACACCGCCAACGTGGGCGAGTACGAGCGGCTGATGCTCGCGGGCACCGAGGACGACGGGGGCGATCTCGACGTCGACGAGGTCCCGCCGCAGCGCGAGTCGGTGCCGCCGATCCAGGACGTGCTGCGCAAGGGGCAAGAGGTGCTCGTCCAGGTCTCCAAGGAGTCGCTGGGGACGAAGGGCGCCCGGGTCACCTCGTTCATCTCTCTACCGGGCCGCTACCTCGTCTACATGCCGCAGGCCCATCACGTCGGCGTGTCCCGTCGCATCCACGACGATCACGAGCGCGACCGCCTGCGCGCGATTGTCCGGGGCCTGACCCCCCCGCCGGGCGGCTTCATCGTGCGCACGAACGCGGAGGGCGAGGGGGAGGGGGAGCTCGAGTCGGACGTCCAGTTCCTCGGGCGCCTGTGGGGGCAGATCCAGGTCCGGTACGACCAGGCCCCCGCGCCATCCGTCATCCACGAGGAGATGGACCTCATGTTCCGGGTCGTCCGCGACCTGTTCTCCCCGGAGATCGAGGAGTTCGTCGTGGACACGTCCGAAGCCTACGAGAAGTGCCTCCAGTACGCGAACTCGGTGGTGCCGGCCCTGGCGGGACGCGTGAGGCTCTACGAGGGCAAGGCACCGATCTTCGAGACCCTCGGGATCGAGAAGGAGATCGAGAAAGCGCTCCGGCGGCGGGTCTGGCTCAAGTCGGGCGG
>CAZWXA010000036.1:0-1960 GCA_964637755.1 uncultured bacterium
AGAACAGTAGACCGCGCGTCGGCGGGTTGTCAAGGCCGGTTGGGCGCGGGTTGCGCCTCCTGCCGCGTTCTGCGATCATCTGGAACGTTGCCGGGTCCAGATGTCGAGCCCTTGTGACCGCACCACCTTCCGCCGCACGTTCAACGTCACCCTCGGCATCGAGGCGCAAGGCTCCTGCGTGATCCCGCCGGCGCGCCCGGCGCGCTGAGGGCGCCGGTGGGCGTCGGGTCGTACGCGACGGCCCCTTGACCAGGACCGGGCTCGGCCGGGCGGTCGTGCCGATCGCCCTGTGCTTCGGGACCTTCGCCTGGTCCTTCGTGTACGTGAGCCTGCCGTTCTACATCGAGCGCCTGAATCCCGGAGACCCGGTGTCGACGCTTCGCTGGACCGGGTGGATCCTCGGCGTCACGCCGCTCCTGACGGTGGCGATCGCGCCCGTGTGGGGCCGTCTGGCGGGGGATCGGAATCCGAAGTGGTTCTACGTTGCCGTCCAATCGCTCCAGGGGCTCGCCTTCCTCGGCATGGCGCTCGCCCGCTCGCTGTCCGAGCTCTTCCTCGCCCGGCTGGTGCTCGGGCTCTTCGGGGCGTCCTCGACCTTCGCCTTCATCATCGCGGGTCGCGCGGCCAGCCCCGACGCCGTTCGTCGCGAGGTCGCCGCCGTCCAGGGCATGATGACGGTGGGGCAGATCATGGGGCCGCTCGCGGGGGCCATCGCCGCCGAGCAGCTCGGCTTCCGGGGTTCGTTCGTCCTCGGAGCCCTGATTCTCTGGGGCTGCGCCGGCCTCGTGGGGTCCGCCGCCGCCGCGCCCCCCGCGCCCGCGGAGACCCCGCGCAAGGGCCGGGCTCTCGCCTGGCGGCAGGTCGCCGCCGCGTGCGTGCTCGTGCTCGGTGGCTCGGTCGAGGTGATGTTCCTCCCATCGATCCTCCCCGCGGTGCTGCCTGCTCTCGGCGTCCGGCCGGCCGACACCCTCCTGGTCGGAGGCGCGGTGGTCTTCGCCTCCGGCATCGCCGCCGCCCTCGGGTCGCTCCTGGTTCCGCGGCTGTCCCGCATCGCGAGCGACCGGACGCTCATCGTCTGGCTCCTCGTGGTCTCGTCCCTCCTCCTGGCCTCCCTGGCACCCCTCACGTCCGTGTGGGCCTTCGGCCTGGTGCGCTGCCTCCAGATGCTCTGCGTGGCGCCGCTGTTTCCGATCGTCGTGACGAGGATCGCGCAGCTCGGGCGGGGAGAGGTCATCGGCATGGTCAACGCGGCGCGCATCGGCGCGGCCTTCGTGGGACCGGTGGTGGCGACGACGGTTCTCGCCTCGACGTCGACGACCGTCGTGTATCTGCTGCTCGCCGCGCTCGGACTGGCATGCGTCCCGTTCGCGCTGGATCGCCCCTCGGGCGGCCGCGAGGCGCGCGCGTGAATCGCCCGCTCGTCGACGTGCGGCTCGAAGGGGTGACCGCGCGCGACGCGGCCCACGGTCCCGTCGAGGACGTGACCCTCCACGTGCGGGGAGTCGGCGCTACAGCGAGTACGTCTTTCCTTGCTCGAGGATGTGCAGGCGAGAGGGGTCGATCCGGGCCAGCTCTTCTGCCGTTTCCTGGTAGAACTGTGGCTTGATGTGATAGACCCACGCGACGAGCTCCGGGCCGATCTTGTCCAGCTCGCGTTCGAGCGATGCCGGCGTGAGATGCTTGGACCTCGCCGCGAGGCCGTCGAGCCGGTTCGGAAACGCGCACTCGATGATGACGGCCTTCAGCCCTCCGAGCTTCCTGGCGGCCTCCCACAGGGCCTCGGTCGGGCCGGTGTCGCCGGAGTAGACAAACCCGGTATCTCCGTCGTGGACAATGAACCCGACGGTCGGCACCGTGTGATCGACGGGCACGGGTGTGACCCAGAGGTCCCCCACGCGCTGCTCCGTCGCCTCGTCAAGGGTCCGGAACCTCAGAACCGACCTGTCGGGCGACGGGATTG
>CAZWXA010000036.1:2060-11802 GCA_964637755.1 uncultured bacterium
ACGAGGACGCGGTCGTTGACGAGGAACGCAGAAGGGCGCTGACCCACCCCCTCGCTCCCGAAGGAGCCGAGCACCTTTATCCTCATGGTCGCGGGATTCTAGCATACGCCGTGCCTCGCCAAGGGGAGGCCCGGTGACCCGCGCGTTGCGGTGGGGCGGAGGCGTCGGGGCGCTGGTCGTGCTGCTGTCGCTCGCCGGCCTTCTCGAGGTTCCGGAGCTCCGGGCGCTGAACGTGATGTTCGACCTCCGCGGCCCTCGCACCCCGACGGCGCCGATCCTCATCGTCTCGATCGACGAGGACTCCTTCGACGAGCTGGACCTCGCGTGGCCCTGGCCGCGAGCGCTCCATGGCCGGTTCCTCGACATCGTCAGGCGGGGGAAGCCGGCAGCCGTCGGGTTCGACGTCATCTTCGCCGAGCCCTCGATCCGGGGACCCGCGGACGACCAGGCGCTCGCCGCCGCCGTGGCGCGCACCGGCAACGTCGTCCTGGCCGGCGCCCTCACGGTGGTGAAGAACGAGCTGGTCTCGAAGGTCGACTTCAACCTCCCGCTGCCGGAGCTGCGCGAGCACGCGGCGGGGTTCGGCCCGGTCAACTACGAGATCGACGCGGACGGCAACGTGCGCCGCTCGGAGCTGGCGTACGGATTCCAGGGTGAGCGGCTCCACAGCTTCGTCTGGCACGTCTTCCAGGTTGCCGTCAGGGCCGGCGTCCCGGCCAGCCCCCTGCCCGCGGACCACGCGTTCCTCATCAACTATCTCGGAGGCCCCGGGACGTTTCGCCACATCCCGTATTACCGCATCCTGAACGGCGAGGTCGGGCCGGAGGAGTTTGCCAGGAAGATCGTTCTCGTCGGCGCCACCAGTCCGGTCCTCCACGACGTGTTTTCCACGCCGTTCGCCCCGTCGTCCCGCATGCCCGGGGTCGAGATCCATGCCCACGCGCTGGAGACCCTGCTGCGCGGGATCCAGCTCCGGCGGGTCCCGCGCGCGTTCGGCATGATCCTGGCGCTCGGCCTGGCGTTCCTGTCCGCGGGGCTGACCGTGCGGCTGCGCCCGTTCCGGGCACTCTTCGCGGTCGGGGGGCTCTGGCTGCTCGTCTATGGGGTCGCTCTCGCGCTGTTCATCGTGTGGCACATCTGGCTCGAAACCGTGGGAGCGAGCCTGGCTCTCGCGCTCGCGTACGTCACGACGGTCGTCGTCGAGCTCCTGCGGGAACAGGCCGAGAAGCGGCGGCTCTCGCGGTTCTTCTCTCCGGCGGTCCTGCGGGAGATCGTCCGCCACCGGGACCGCGGTCTCGGCAGCGCCCGGCGGCTCCTCACGGTCCTGTTCTCGGACATCCGCGGGTTCACGTCGATCTCCGAGCGGCTGCCGCCGGAGCAGGTGGTCGAGATCCTCGGCGAGTACCTGACCGAGCTGACCGAGGTCGTGTTCCGGCACGGCGGCACCGTCGACAAGTACGTGGGCGACTGCATCATGGCGCTCTACAACGTCCCGCTCGAGCAACCCGACCACGCAGCGCAGGCCGTGCGGACCGCGCTCGCGTTCCAGGCGTCGACGCGCGCCCTCTCGGCGCGCTGGGAGGCGAGGCTCGGCGTCCGCATCAGGAACGGGGTCGGCATCAACACGGGCGAGGCCATCGTGGGCGCGATGGGCTCGCGCCAGCGCCTCGAGTACACGGCCATCGGTGACACCGTCAACGTGGCGGCTCGTCTGGAGAGCGTCACGAAGGAGTACGGCGTGCCGATCATCATCAGCGAATCGACCTACCGGCTCGTCAAGGACCAGTTCCCCACCCGCCCGCTCGGAGAGGTGACGGTCAAGGGGCGGGCGAGTCCGGTCAGGATCTACGCGGTGCTGGCCGGCGACCCCGACCTGCAGCGGGGGGCGGAGCCCCTGCCTGCCGCTGCTCCGGGCGACGGGTCTCCCGCCCGCGTCAGGGGCGGCGCCGGGACCGTCTCGGGAGCCGAGCAGGCGGAGTAGCCGCCTCGCCTCACCCGAGCGCTGGCCGCCTGGCCGCCCGGCGCGTTGCCTCCCCGCCCGGTCGTGTGCTACACATGAGCCATGATCTTCCAGCAGCTCCTCAACGAGGAGGCCGGCTGTCTCTCGTACCTGATCGGCTGTGGTCGTGCCGGCACGGCCGTGGTGGTCGATCCGGGGCGCGACCGGGTGAGCGAGTACGTCTCGCTCGCCCGCCGCAAGGCGCTCGCGATCACGCACATCGTCGAGACCCACCTCCACGCGGACCACATCTCCGGCAACCAGGCGCTCGCTGCTCAGACCGGCGCCACGATCCAGATCCACGCCGCGGCCGAGGCGCGCTACCGCCACCTGCCGCTCGAGCACGGGAACGAGTTGAAGATCGGGACCGTCAGCCTCCGGGTCATCCACACGCCCGGTCACACGCCCGACAGCATCTCGCTCCTCGTGACGGACGAGAGCCGTGGTCCCGAGCCCTGGTTCGTGCTGACGGGCGACACGCTCTTCGTCGGCGACGTGGGTCGTCCGGACTTCGGCGGCGAGACGGCGGCGGCCGACCTGTACCGCAGTCTCACCGAGCGGCTGATGGTGCTCGACGACAGCATCGAGGTGTATCCGGCGCACGGCGCCGGGTCGATGTGTGGCCGCGCGATGTCGTCCAAGACCGGCTCGACGATCGGGTTCGAGCGCCGCTTCAACCCGGTATTCCGGACGCGCACCGAGGAGGAGTTCGTCAGGAATCTCCTCGAAGGCCTGCCCCCGAAGCCCCCGAACTTCAAGGCGATCATCGAGCGGAACCGGTCGGTCGCCGTCCTCGGGCGACCCGAGCCGGTCGCTCTCTCCGCGCATGAGGTGCGGAGCCTGGTCGCCGGCGGCGCGGTCCCGCTCGACATCCGCGGGCCGGCCGAGTACGGCGAAGGCCACATCCCCGGCGCGCTCAACGTCTGGATCGAGAGCCCGCAGTTCGCCGAGCGCTGCGGCTGGTTCATCCCGCAGGACGCGGAGCTCGTCCTCGTCGCGCCGGGCCCGAGCGATCTGGCGCGCGCCGTCGCCGGGCTCTCGCGCGTGGGCCTCGACGGGGTCCGTGGCTACCTGCAGCGGGGCATGACCGACTGGCGCAGCGCCGGGCTGCCGGCGGAGAGCGTGCCGCAGATCAGCGTTCACGATCTGGCGACCTGGCGCGAGGAGCGGCCGGACCTCGTCGTGGTGGACGTCCGGGAGCCGTTCGAGTGGGACGAGGGGCACATCACCGGCGCCGCGCATTTGCCGATGCGCGAGGCCGTCGCGCGGTGCGGCGAGCTGCCGGCGGATCGGCCCAAGGCGGTCCTCTGCGCGGGGGGGCTCCGATCGAGCACCGTCATCAGCGCGCTCGAGCGGTCGGGTGTCCGCGGCCCCTGGTACAATGTGACCGGCGGCATGACCGCCTGGCAGAAAGCCGGATTGGGACCCTGAGAGGGCGTGAAGACGAGTCGATGTCCACGACGACGGATGGGGGTGGCGGGGAGGAGCGGCGCTCGCTCTCCCCGACGCTGACCGAAGCGGCCGGCAGTCCACATCCGATGTTCGACGACACCTTCGACTACCCCACCATGTCACGCGCCCTCATTCTCGGAGACAGGGACACGGTTGCCCGCAAGACCCGGGAGGGGCTGGACGGCTCCATCGAACCGAAGGAGCTCATCTTCAAAGGGCTCATTCCGGGCATGGACGTCGTGGGCGAGAAGTTCCGCCGCAACGAGTACTACGTGCCCCAGGTGCTGCTCTCGGCGCGGGCGATGTACGCCGGCCTCGATCTGCTGAAGCCCCTGATCGCGGCCAGCGCCAGGGCCGGGGACTACTATGGCACCGTCGTGATCGGCACGGCGCAGGGCGACCTGCACGACATCGGCAAGAACCTGGTTGCCATGATGCTCGAGGGTGCGGGCTTCAAAGTCGTGAACCTCGGCCGCGACGTGGCGCCCGAGGTGTTCGTCAGGGCGGTCGAGGAGCACTCGGCCGGCATCGTCGGCATCTCGGCCTTGATGACGACGACCATGCCCGCGATGAAGCGCACGATCGACGCGCTCGTGAAAGCGGGGGTGCGCGGGCGGGTGAAGGTGATGATCGGCGGCGCGCCGGTCAGCCAGGCCTACGCCGACGAGATCGGGGCGGACGGGTACGCGAGGGACTCGACGCTGGCTGTCGTCAAGGCGAAGGCGCTGCTCGGGGTCGGCGAGGAGGTCATGCGGTGAAGGCGCGCGGCTGGGAGGTCCTCGAGCGGACCCGGGCCGGCGAGACGCTGGTCTTCGACGGCGGCTACGGGACGGAGCTGTTCGCCGCGGGTCTCGCGAACGGCGCCTGCCCCGAGCTGTGGAACGACACCCACGCCGATGTCGTCCGGGGCATCCACAGGAGCTACTACGACGCGGGCAGCCAGATCGTCGAGACGAACACGTTCGGCGGCACCCGGCTCAAGCTCAACGAGTACCGGATCGGCGACCGCACGTGCGAGCTGAACGAGAAGGGTGCGCGTCTGGCGCGGTCGGTGGCGCCTGCGGGCGGGTACGTCGCGGGCTCGATCGGTCCCACGAGCCGGCTCCCGGCGGAGTACGAGCCGCTCGGCGACACGACCGACGAGGAGTACTTCTCGACCTTCAAGGAGCAGGCGGAAGCCCTGGCCGAGGGCGGCGTGGATCTCTACGCGGTCGAGACCATGATGTTCCCCCAGGAGGCGACCGCGGCCATCCGAGCCTGCAAGGCCGTCGCCGATCTGCCGGTCATGGCCACGATGTTCTTCCAGTTCGAGGAGCTGCACGATCGGGACAGGACGATGTGGGGCGAGAGCCCGGCCGAGGTCGCCACGAACCTCCTCGCCGCCGGCGCCGACGTGGTCGGCATGAACTGCGGCCGCGGTCCCGATCGCGCCATCGTCATCATCCGCGAGATGCGCGGGGTGACGAGCGTCCCCCTCGTCGCCTACCCGAACGCAGGGCTTCCGATCACCACGGGCGACCAGGTGACGTACGAGCTCTCCCCCGACGAGATGGCGCGGCAGTATCCGGCGCTCCTCGACGCCGGGTGCACCATCGTCGGCGCGTGCTGCGGGTCGAACCCGGCCCACATTCGCCGCATCGCCGGCGTCGTCCGCTCGCGCTCGAGGTGACCGCGGCCCGTCTCCGGGCCGAGCCCGCCCTCCTCGCCCTTCGGGGCGGCTTCCCCCCCTCGATCGACGGCGATGAGGTCCTCCGCACCGACCACTCCTTCACGCAGTGCCGGCGCTGCTGGATGCGCCACCGTGCGTATCGCCGCGCCCCCGTACCGGTGTCCCCGCATCCGTGAGGGACCTGATCATCCTGGTCGGTTTCATGGGCGCGGGCAAGTCCTCGATCGGCCGACTGCTGGCCCGGCGGCTCGGCCGCTGCTTCGTCGAGACCGACGACATGATCACCGCGCGCGAGGGCCGCTCGATCCCCGAGATCTTCCGTGAGTCGGGCGAGGCCCGCTTTCGCGCCCTCGAGGCCGAGGCGGTCGGCGCGCTCGGGCTCAAGCAGGGCGTCGTGGTCGCGACCGGCGGCGGCTTGCCATGCCGGGAGGGTCACATGGACCGCCTGTGCTCGCTCGGCACCGTGATCTGGCTCAAGGCCGACTTCACCGAGATGTACGAGCGCGCGCGGCGGTCCGGGGAGCGGCCGATGCTCTCCGAGCGGTCGGCGGCCGAGGTCGAGACGCTCTACCGCGAGCGCGAGAAGCACTACGGCCAGGCGCACCTCACGATCGAGACGCGGGGACTCGGCGTCGACCATGTCGTCGCGCGGATCCTCTCACGCCTCAGGCGGCCCGGTGGCGCACGCGCTTAGCGAGCGGCTCGCGGCTCGTCCGCTGCTCTGCGACGGGGCCATGGGCACGCTCCTCTACGCGCGCGGCGTTCCGCTCGACGGCTGCTTCGACGTCCTGAACCTCAACACCCCCGCCCTTGTCCAGGCGATCCACTCCGAGTACGTCGCCGCCGGCGCGGACTGCATCGAGACCAACACGTTCGGCGCCAACCGGTTCAAGCTGGCCCTGCACGGCCTCGAGTCGCGCGTGCGCGAGATCAACCTCCGGGGCGCCAAGCTGGCGCGCGACGTCCGCGAGACGATGGGGCGCGACGTGCTGGTTCTCGGCTCGATGGGGCCGCTCGGGAAGTACCTGGCGCCGCTCGGGACACTCGGCGAGGCCGAGGCGCGCGACGCCTTCCGGGAGCAGGCGGAGGGGCTCCTCGAGGGCGGCGTCGACGCGTTCATCGTGGAGACGATCTCCGACCTGGACGAGGCGGCGCTCGCCGTCGAGGCGATCCGCGCGGTGACCGACCTGCCCATCGTGGCGCAGGTGGCCTTCACGGATGAGGCGGTGACCTTCCTCGGCCGCACGCCGGCCGAGGTGGCCCTCGCGCTCTCCGCGCTCGACGTGCAGGCGATCGGCGCCAACTGCTCGGTGGGGTCGAGCACGCTGTACGAGGTGCTCGAGCAGATGCGCCCCGGGGCCGGCAGTCGACCGATCGCCATCCAGCCGAACGCCGGCCTCCCGAGCCGGGTCGGCCAGCGGCTCATCTATCTCTCCTCCCCGGCGTACATGGCCGACTACGCGGCGCGCATGCTGGCCGCGGGCGCGCGTCTCGTGGGCGGGTGCTGCGGCACGACGCCCGAGCACATCAGGGCGATGCGCGAGGCGATCGACCGGATCCCGTCCGCGCGCGCGGCCGCCCCCGTCGTGGCACCCACCGGGCCGCGGGGCGACACGGCATCCGTGCTCAGGACGGCGGCGCCGCCGACGCTGCTCTGGCGCAAGCTCGCGGCGGGCGAGTTCGTCGTTACCGTCGAGCTCGACCCGCCGCGGGGACACAACATCGAGAAGCTCGTCCAGGGGGCCAAGCTCCTCCGCGAACGAGGCGCCGAGATCGTCGACATCAACGACGGCTCGCTCGGCAGGGTTCGCATGGCCGTGCTCCCCACGGCCGTGCTGGTGCGGGACGCGACCGGTCTCGAGATCAACATGCACTTCACCTGTCGCGACCGGAACCTGATGGGTATCCAGGGGGACCTCCTGGGCGCGCACGCCCTCGACGTGCGGAACATTCTCGCCATGACGGGCGATCCGCCGCGCACCGGCGACTACGTCAACGCCACCGCGGTCTTCGATGTCGACGCGATCGGCCTGCTCGGGATCCTCCGGCGGATGAACGAGGGACTGGACGCGACCGGCAACGGCATCGGCGAGCCGGCCGCCTTCTGCGTCGGCGCCGTGCTGAATCCGGCCGCCCGGGAGCCTCGCCTCGAGATCGAGCGCGCGCTCAGCAAGGTCGAGGCGGGGGCGCGATGGCTGCAGACGCAGCCCATCTACGACCTCGAGGCGCTCGACGACTTCCTGTCCCGCGCCGGGTCGCTCTCCGTCCCCATCCTGGTCGGCGTCATGCCGCTGCACAGCGCCCGCCACGCGGAGTTCCTGCACAACGAGGTGCCCGGCATCGCGATCCCCCCGCAGGTCCGCGCCCGGATGCGCGAGGCGGGTGACCGGGGGCTCTCGGCCGGGATCGCGATGGCCCAGGAGACGCTGCGCCTCGTCCGCCGGCACTACGGCGGCGCCTACCTGATGCCCTCGTTCGGGCGATTCGAGGTCGTCGCCGAGGTGCTGGACGCCCTGCGGTGAGACCGGAGCCGCGGCGGGCACCGCGACGCAGATGGGCCTTGTTCAGCGGCCGGCCAGACGTGAGGCGCGGCGCCGCGCGAGGCTGACGAACATGATCGATATCGCCCACACGGCCGATCGTATCCGCGAGTGCACGCTGTCGCCCGTCGACCTCGTCGACGAGTGCCTGGCCCGGATCAGGACGACCGATTCCGCGCTTCGTGCCTGGCGGCACGTCGACGAGGCGGGCGCGCGTGCCGTCGCGCGCGAGCGGGCGGAGGAAGCGAGGGCCGGCAGAGTCCGCGGGCCCCTTCACGGCATCCCCGTGGGCATCAAGGACGTCTTTCACGTCGCCGGGATGCCGACGACCGCGGGCGCGGGGGAATTCGCCCACGAGCGACCCGCCCGGGACGCGACGGCGGTCGAGCGCCTCCGCGCGGCGGGGGCCGTGATCGTCGGCAAGACCGCCACCACCGAGTTCGCCTACATGGACGCGGCCGAGACCCGGAATCCCTGGAACCTCGAGCACACTCCCGGCGGGTCGTCGAGCGGGTCGGCCGCGGCGGTGGCCGCCGCTACGGTGCCGCTCGCGCTCGGCACCCAGACGGTCGGCTCGGTTCTCCGGCCGGCCGCGTACTGCGGCGTCGTCGGCGTGAAGCCGACGCATGGTCTGGTGCCGACGGCCGGCGTCATTCCCCTGGCATGGAGCCTCGATCACGTCGGCTGCTTCACGCGGTCGGTGCGGGACGCCGCCCTCGGTCTCGGGGTGCTCGCCGGCCGCGCCTTCAAGGTGGCCTCCGCGCCACCCTCGATCGGTCTTCCGGTCGCCTGGGTCGGCCGTGCCGGCCGGGAGGTGGCCGGTCACGTCCAGGAGGTCGCCGCGCGGCTCGAGCGGGCCGGCGCGCGCCTGGAGGAGATGGCTCTGCCGGCCGCGATCGAGGGGATCGACGAGGCCGGCCGGAACGTCATGCGGGCCGAGGCTGCGGTGTATCATACCGATCGCTTCGGTTCGGACCTCTCGCGTCACCGGCGGGGGATCGCGGAACTGATCCGCTCGGGCCTGGCCCTCCCGGCGGTGGAGTACGTGCGGGCGAACCGTGCTCGCCAGGCCTTCCGGGCCGAGATGGCCGCCCTGTTCCAGCGCTACCAGGTCCTGCTGACTCCGGTGGCGCCGGCGCCGGCTCCACGGGGGCTCGCCTCGACGGGTGACCCGATGTTCTGCGCGCCGTGGAGCTTCGCGGGGACGCCGGCGATCTCGATCCCGAGCGGAATCGCGGCGGACGGTCTTCCGCTCGGCATCCAGCTCGTGGCCGGCGGCGAACGCGAAGAGGATCTCTTCGCCGCCGCGGCGTGGTGCGCGACCGTGCTCGACTTCACGGAGACGCCGCGGACCTGACTCGGGGGTGACCTGGCAGGGGCGGGACCGTCTTGCGGGCCTCGAGGAGCGGTGTACACTACTGCTGTCTGTTCCACATCGGGTCGGACCTCGCCTCCGATAAGTCGGCTCTTCCGCGTTTCGGGGCGTGTGCGGCAGCGGAAGAGAGGACCTCGGGAGGTGCTGCCATGGCAGCGAAACTATATATCGGCGGGTTGTCGTACTCCACGACCAGCGAAGGACTCCGCGAATTCTTTGCCCAGTGCGGGACCGTTCAGTCGGCGACCGTGATCACCGATCGTTTCTCGGGACAGTCGAGGGGCTTCGGCTTCGTGGAGATGGGCACCGCCGAGGACGCCCAGAAGGCGATCGCCCAGCTCAACGGGCGTGAGCTGGACGGTCGGCGTCTGACCGTGGCCGTCTCGAACCCACAGGCCCCGCGCACTGGCGGCGCCGGTGGACGTCCGGGCGGCGGCGGCGGCCGGCCGGGTGGCGGCCGCGGACCCGGCGGTGGCGGCGGTGGTCGCGACAGCGGTTACGCTCACCGGCCGTCCAAGCCGGTGCGCTGGTAGCACTCGGAGGGGGGCAGAGCCTCCTCCGACTCTCCCTCTCGGGAGTTGCGCCGGCGAAGCCGGCGCTCGGATCGGGGATCTTTCGACTCGATGCGCAACGCCGACGGCGTGGTGATCACTCACCACGCCGTCGGCGTTTGCCTTCCTGCGGGTCCTCGGGGGAGACGCACCAAC
>CAZWXA010000036.1:11902-13497 GCA_964637755.1 uncultured bacterium
CTGCCGTGCTCGTGCGCGGCGTCCATGAACCACCCGACGGCCTCGGGGTCCGAACGCGGCGGAATCTCGCACGAGGTGGACAGGATGAAGCCGGAGTACTTGGCGGCGGTGTCGATGCACCGCCTGACCTCCGCTTCCATCGCCTGCTTCGTCGTCTTCTCGAACGTGGTGGCGTCGACGTTCCCGATCGCGACCGCGCGGCCCTTCGAGACCTCCATGAACCGGGCGAGCTGGTCCACGTGGAGCTTCGGGTCAGCCTGCTGGTCGAGGTCGAAGGAAAAGGTGCTGAAGCCACAGCCGATGACGTCCTCGAAGATCGGGTAGGTCGTGCCGCAGATGTGGGTGGTCACGCCGACCTTCCTGGCCTTGAAGTGGTCAACCAGCTCTTTGTGGTATGGCGCGATGAACTCCCGGTAGTTGTCGGGTGAGACGAGGCTGATCGAGGCCGTGGGCTCCGAGAACGAGAGGCCGATCTTGGTCTTGATGATCGCGTCGCCCCAGATCTTGCAGAAGTCCGTGGCGAAGCGCATGAGGTCGTGGATGAACTGCGGGTCCTCGAAGGTGTCGAGGAGCATGACCTCGGGATTCCGCATGAGCATGGCGATCGTCCACGGTCCCACGGCGACGGCCCCGGTGGCCGCGGGCGGCGCCGCCTTGACGAGCGCTTCGCACTGCTCGAGGAAGCTCGGGAGCCGCGCGGTCTTGTACGGGTCCGGCATCGAGATGTGCGCGAGATTCTTCTTGTCGTCGCCGAGCACGTGGCCCTCGATGGAGGGCACCACGTAGTCCGAGTACTTGACGGTGCAGCCCATGGCCTCGGCTTCCTTGGCCAGGTCGTTGTAGGCGAGGACGACGTCGGGCTGGAACCGCTCGTAGTAGCTCATCATGGCCTTGATGGCGCGGGTCGGGTTCGTGCAGTACTCCTCGATGGACAGGCCGTCCAGGGTCCCCGCGAACGACGCCACGATCGGGTAGACCGGCACCCGGTCCGCGAAGGAGCGCTTGTAGGCCGCGACCACGCGGTCGCGGTTGGTGTAGGTGGCGGTGCCGTGCTGCACGTCCCAGAGCTTGTTGACCTCCATGTACCGGGGCGGGAGCTTCGCCTCGTACTCCATGAACTGGGTAATCGGGTACCGGATACCGCCCGCGTGGGTGCCGCGCAACCCCTCGATGATCTCCTCCATGCGGTTCCAGGGGATCGAGAACGCCATCTCGTGGTCCTGCGTCTGCCCGAAGATGCGATCCCCCGAGCAGGGGAGGATCACCTGGGGCTCCCCGGTCTTCATGGCGGTCACGATGATCTCGCTGCAGTCGATCCGCCCGCCGAAGGACGAGGTGAGCTTGCCCCCGCGCTTCCAGAGCGCGGCCTGGTTGAGCCGCATCACCTGGGCGGGGTTCGCGTAGATGCAGACGACGTGCGGCTCGAACGTCGCGCGGTCGAGCGGCGAGACGAGGAGGCAGTAGTACTCTCCCGGCTCGAACTTGTCGACGGCCGCCTCGGAGCGCTGGCCGGCCTCCTTCGTCTCCGTGTACATCCCCTCGCGCAGGGTGCCGGAGGCGTAGAGGTGAGTGGGCCGGTCGAAACCGAGGGCGGG
>CAZWXA010000036.1:13519-16855 GCA_964637755.1 uncultured bacterium
ATGACCTGGCAGTTCATGCTGAGCTTCTTGAAGTCGCGTGACGGGCGCTTGGCCTTCTCGGGGATGGGTTCCCCCGGCTTCAACATGCGAATCGCCACGGGAAAAGTCTGTGGCCGGATGTAGAACTGCAATTCCTTGTCGGCCGTCTTGACGTCGATCATGCTCGCGTCCTCCGCTCGCTGTCTCGCCGCTCTGCGAGGCAGTTCGAGCCTACCCGCGGCCTCCAGGGGTGTCAAGCAACGCCGGCGTGGCCGGGCGTGTCCGGGAGCGGTGAGGGGTGGGGAGCCGTGAACGTCCTGGCCGGTCCGCTCGATCGAGCGGACCACCGGCGGAGCAGAACGCCGCCGGGAGACGGCACTCACGGGGACACTGCTGTTACAATGCGGCGCATGACGGCGCCCGCCGAGCGAGCGGACAAGCGAGCCGACAGTCCCCGAGGGTTCCCGGCGGGATGTCGGCCGTTCCGCCGCGCGGGTGACGATCCGCAGCGCCGCGCCCGCAGCCTCCCGGCCTCACCGTTCACGACCCAAGAGGAGATTCGGCCATGACGGGTTCACCCAGCGCGAGCTACAGCCTGATCGTCCGCATCGAGATCGTCAACCGGCCCGGCATGCTCGGCAAGGTCACGTCGGCCATCGGCAAGTGCGGCGGAGACATCGGCGCCATCGACCTGGTCGAGGTGGGCAAGAACACGGTCACGCGCGATATCTCCTTCAAGGCGAGTGACGAGAAGCATGGCGAGCAGATCGTCGAGAAGATGCGGGCGGTCGAGGGCCTTCGCGTCGTCAACGTGTCGGACCGGACCTTTCTCCTGCACCTCGGGGGCAAGATCGAGATCAAGTCGAAGCTGGCGCTGAAGACCAGGGACGACCTGTCGATGGCGTACACGCCCGGCGTCGCGCGCGTCTGCATGGCGATTCACCAGGACCCCGAGAAGGCGTACTCCCTGACGATCAAGCAGAACTGCGTGGCCGTCGTCTCCGACGGGACCGCCGTCCTCGGGCTCGGCGACATCGGGCCGCGGGCCGCCATGCCCGTCATGGAGGGCAAGGCGCTCCTGTTCAAGGAGTTCGCCAACGTCGACGCGTTCCCGCTCTGCCTCGCGACGAAGGACGTCGAGGAGATCGTCATGATCGTGAAGGCGATCTCGCCGGCGTTCGGCGGCATCAATTTGGAGGACATCTCGGCGCCGCGCTGCTTCGAAATCGAGGACCGCCTGCGCAAGGAGCTCGACATCCCGGTGTTCCACGACGACCAGCACGGCACCGCGGTGGTCGTGCTCGCCGCGCTGCTCAACGCGCTCAAGCTCGTGAAGAAGCGGATGAGCGAGATCCGGGTCGTGTTCACGGGAGCCGGGGCCTCGGGGATCGCCACCGCCAGCCTCCTCATGAAGAAGGGGGTCAAGCAGATCGTGGCCTGTGACCGCGCGGGCATCCTCTACCGGGGCCGGAAGGAGAACATGAACCCGATGAAGGAGTGGTTCGCCACCCGCACGAACCCGAAGGGTCTCACGGGGACCGTGGGCGATGCGCTGGCCGGCGCCGATGTGTTCATCGGGCTCTCGGGGCCCGGTGTGGTGAGCGTGAAGCACATCAAGCAGATGGCGCGCGACGCGATCGTGTTCGCGATGGCGAACCCCGTCCCCGAGATCATGCCGGAAGAGGTCGGGTCGCATGCCCGGATCATGGCCACCGGCCGGTCGGACTACCCGAACCAGATCAACAACGTCTGCTGCTTTCCCGGCTTCTTCCGGGGCATGCTCGACGTCCGCGCGCGGACGGTGAACGACGAGATGAAGATCGCCGCGGCCGAAGCCATCGCCGGGATCGTCTCGAAGGGGGAGCTGAGCGAGGAATACATCACGCCGTCGGTCTTCGACCGGCGGGTGGTGGAGTCCGTCGCCAACGCCGTGGCCGCGGCCGCCCACGCGTCGGGTGTGGCGCGGCGCAAGCGCAAGGTGACCGCCAAGTAGCGGGATCGGTCGGCCGTTTACAGGGTCGGACCGGTTTCGTATGATGGGGCGCCGTGGCGCGCTACCAGGTGGTCCGATGGCAGGACATTCCCTCGCTCGTGGAGGCCTGGGACACCGAGGGCACGGTCCGGCAGCCGCTCTCGCAGCGATTCCAGGAGCTGATCGACGCCGTGGCGATGCGCCGGGGCGTGTCGGACTCCGACGCGTATCTGGACGCCTGGCACCGCGGGCCGGAAGCCGAGCGTCCCGGCGGCGCCCAGCCGGTCGCGGAAACCGTGGCGGCGGAGCTGGAGGCGACGTTCGGGGATCTGGTGGACAGGTATCTCGGAGATCGTTGACACGTGGGCTCGGGGAGGGCGTGCGGGGCACGGTCCCCAAAGGAGCGGTGATGGCCAATCCCATCGAGGTGCTGCTCAAGGAGAAGCGGAGGTTCAAGCCGTCGAAGCAGTTCGTCGAGCACGCCGTCGCCCCCCCGGGGATCTACAAGGAGGCCGCGGCCAGCCCGACGCGCTTCTGGGAGAAACAGGCCAAGACGCTCGACTGGTTCAGGCCGTGGCGGAAGACCCTCGAGTGGAAGCCGCCCTACGCGAAGTGGTTCATCGGAGGGAAGCTGAACGTCTCCTACAACTGCCTGGACCGCCACGTGCGCGGGTCGCGGCGAACCAAGGCCGCCCTCATCTGGGAGGGGGAACCCGGCGACTCGCGGACCCTGACCTACTGGGACCTCTACCGCGAGGTGAACCGCTTCGCGGCCGCGCTCAAGCGTGAGGGGGTCCGGAAGGGCGACCGCGTCACGATCTACCTGCCCATGGTCCCCGAGGCCGCGATCGCCATGCTCGCCTGCACGCGCATCGGCGCGCCGCACAGCGTGGTGTTCGGCGGGTTCTCGCCTGACGCGCTCCGCGACCGCATCCACGACGCCGAGGCGAAGGTCCTGATCACGGCGGACGGCGGCTTCCGGCGGGGCGCCATCGTGCCGCTCAAGCGCAACGCGGACGAGGCGCTCCTGGCGTGCCCGACGATCAAGAGCGTGATCGTGCTCAAGCGCACCGGCCAGGAGGTGCCGATGCAGCACGGGCGCGACATCTGGTGGGACGAGTTCGTCAAGGAGGCCCCGGCGGAGTGCACACCCGAACCGATGGACTCCGAGGACCTGCTCTACCTGCTCTACACCTCCGGCTCGACCGGCAAGCCCAAGGGCATCATCCACACGACCGGCGGCTACCTGACCGGGGTGGCGGCGACGACGAAGTACGTCTTCGACCTCCAGGAGAGCGACACCTTCTGGTGCACGGCGGACATCGGCTGGGTGACGGGTCACTCCTACGTCGTCTACGGCCCGCTCGCCAACGGGGCGACCTCCC
>CAZWXA010000037.1:0-16583 GCA_964637755.1 uncultured bacterium
CGACAGGACCCGTCCGCCTCTCGGGTGATCCGTTCATGAATGGTCCGGGCTAGGCGAGGCCCGATGCGGGGACCCGGATCCGGCGCGCGCCCCTGGACCTTCTACGCCCTGGCGGCGTTCTTCACGCTGTACGTGCTGTTCCTGTACGGCCCCATGTCCGCCATCTTCATCCTCTCGTTCCAGGGGCCCACGGGCGGCCTGACGTTCCCCATGGTCGGCGTGTCCCTCCGCTGGTTCGGCGCCCTGTTCGAGCAGCAGCGGACGGGCGATTTCGCCGGCTCGTTCACGCGCTCGATCGCGCTCGCCGTCATCGTCCTGTCGGTCACGGTGGTGGTGTCGGTGATGGCCGGCCTGGCGTTCCGCCGCCGCTTCCTCGGTTCGACCCTCGTCTTCTACATGGCCATCTTCAGCCTGATCATCCCGGGGCTGCTGCTGGGCCTCGGCGTCGGCCTCATGTTCCAGTTCCTCGGCATCAAGCCGGCCTGGTACTCGTCGGCGCTGGGGGCGCAGCTCACCTGGACGCTGCCGTTCGGGCTGCTGATCATGTTCGCGGTGTTCAGCCGCTTCGATCCGGCGTACGAGGAGGCGGCCCGGGACCTCGGTGCCGGCCCCTGGCAGACGCTCTGGAACGTGGTGCTCCCGATTCTCCTGCCCGGCATCATCGCGGTGGCGCTGTTCGGGTTCACGCTCTCCTACGACGAGTTCCCCCGCACGCTCATCCCGATCGGCAGCCGGAACACGCTGCCCCTGGAGATCTGGGCGATGACGACCAACGTGACGTCCCCCGCGCTGTACGCGCTGGGGACGCTGACCACCGCCGTGTCGTTCGTGGTGATCACGGCCGCGCTGACGTCCATCGCCGTGATCCAGCGCCGCCGCACCCGCCACGGTGCGCGGGCTGACGCGGGCGACTGAGAGGGCGCGAAGGAATCGCCGCGATGCTGGACCGGGCGGGGTGCTTGGCGAGCCGGTGGGAGGCGGGGGATCGGTGGGCGGGCCGCAGGAGGAGCCGAGGCGAGCGGATGTGGTGGGCGGGCGAGGGTGAGCGAGCCACGGCGGTCGCGCCCCCGGGTCGAGCCGACTCGATGTCCGGCCGGGGATGGGCGCCGCAGGTGTGCCAGACCAAGGGAGCGTAGACGCGCATGGCGCAGTCCGGCGAGATCGAACTCCGCAACTTGACCAAGCGCTTCGACCAGACGGTGGCCGTGAATGCCATCGATCTGGCGATCCCCCACGGCAGCTACTGCTGCTTGCTGGGCCCGAGCGGGTGCGGGAAGACGACGATCCTGCGCATGATCGCGGGGCACGAGACGCCGACCGAGGGCGACGTCAGGATCGGCGGGGAGTCGATGGTGGGGCGCCCGCCCGCCCGCCGCGGCACGGCCATGATGTTCCAGAATTACGCGTTGTTCCCGCATCTGACCGTGCTCGACAACGTGGCCTTCAATCTCAAGATGCGAGGAGTCGGGAAGGCGGAGCGCCACCGGCGCGCCCGGGAGATGCTGGCCCAGGTTCGGCTGGACCGGTTCGCCGACCGCATGCCCGCCCAGCTGTCGGGCGGCCAGCAGCAACGGGTGGCCCTGTCGCGCGCGTTGATCACCAATCCCCGCGTCCTCTTGCTGGACGAGCCGCTGTCGGCGCTGGACGAGTTCCTGCGCTTGCAGATGCGGGGGGAGCTCCGGCGGATGCAGAAGGAGCTGGGAATCACGTTCGTGCATGTCACGCATACGCAGCTCGAGGCGATCGCCGTCGCCGACACGGTGGTCGTCATGGATCAGGGGCGGATCGAGCAGGCCGCGTCCGCGCGCGAGATCTACACGCGGCCGGTGAGCGCGTACGTCGCCCGATTCATGGGCGGGCAGAACGTGCTCGCCGGGAAGGTGGCGTCGGTGACGGCCGGGGTCGCCACCCTCGTCAGTGACACCGGCGAGCGGCTCTTGAGCCCCCTGCACGGCGCGATGGTCACCGAGGGAGACGTGGTCCACTGTTGCGTCCGGCGGGACCGCGTCGAGCTGGAACGCGCGCCCGGTCATCCGGGTGCCCAGCCCGAGCTGGCGAACGCCGTCGCCGGCGCGGTGCACGCGATCGAGTACCAGGGATCCTACGTCAAGGTGACCATCGACGTTCCCGGGCGGGAACCGTTCGTGGCGAACGTCGCCGACAGCCGGTTCTTCGCCAATCCCGTGGACATCGGCGACCCCGTGCTGGCGCGATGGGCTCCCGAGGACGTCCATCTCCTCACCGGAGATCTCGGCCGGCCGGGCAGAGGCGCAGCGCCGGTCGGCCCCACGGCAGGCAGCTCACGGTCGAGCAACGTGTGACCCCGGAGATGTTCCCATGACCACACCTGGACAAGCGGGAGACACCCATGGCTAAAGAAATCCTGTGCGCGTTCGGCGTCGATGTTGACGCGGTGGCCGGCTGGCTCGGGTCGTACGGTGGCGAGGATTCTCCGCTCGACATCTCGCGCGGCATGTTCTCCGGGGAGGTGGGCACGCCCCGGCTGGTGAAGCTGTTCGAGCGCTTCGGCATCAAGACCACCTGGTTCGTCCCCGGCCACTCCATGGAGACCTTTCCCGAGCAGGTGCGCATGGTGGTGGACGGGGGACACGAGATCGGCATCCACGGCTACTCGCACGAGAACCCGATCGCCATGACGCGCGAGCAGGAGGAAGCGGTCCTCGACAAGTGCCTGGAGCTGGCGCAAAAACTGACGGGCCGCCGCCCCACCGGGTACGTCGCGCCGTGGTGGGAATTCAGCCCGGTCACCAACGAGCTGCTGCTGAAGAAGGGCTTCAAGTACGATCACAGCCTGATGCACCACGACTTCCAGCCACACTTCGTCCGCGTCGGGGACACCTGGACCAAGATCGACTACTCCAAGCATCCGAGCGCCTGGATGAAACCGCTGGTGCGCGGAAGGGAGACCGGGCTGATCGAGATCCCCGCGAGCTGGTACCTGGACGACCTGCCGCCGATGATGTTCATCAAGGCGGCGCCGAACAGCCACGGCTTCGTCAACCCGCGCGACATCGAGCAGATCTGGCGGGATCAGTTCGACTGGGTCTATCGCGAATACGACTACGCGGTGTTCCCGATGACGATCCACCCTGACGTGTCGGGCCGGCCGCAGGTGCTGATGATGCTCGAACGCCTGTACGGTCACATCATCCGGCATCCCGGCGTGCGCTTCGCGACGTTCGACCAGATCGCCGACGACTTCGCGAAACGGAGTCAGCGCAGGCCGTGACCGCTGACAACCCGTGAAGAAATCGCCGCCGACGATCACCGGGGGAGGCGGGGAGGAGCGGCGGTCGCTCCCCCCCCGACGTGGACCGAGAGGCATGAGGACATGCTGTGCGGGATCCCGGTGGGGGGTGTCGGGGGGAGCGGCGCTCGCTCCCCCCGACGTTGACTGAGAGGGCGTGAAGAAATCGGCGTCCACGGCGGCCGGCGGGGGATGTCGGGGAGAAGCGGCTCTCGCCCCCCCGACGTGGACCGAGAAGGCATGAGGACATGCTGTGCGGGATCCCGGTGGGGGGTGTCGGGGGGAGCGGCGCTCGCTCCCCCCGACGTTGACTGACATGTGCGGACTGTGCGGTGTCTTCGGGGCCGAGGCGCACTGGACCGACGCGGCCGGGCACGACGCCTGGTCCAGCGACCCGGTGCCGCGACGGACCCGGCGGCAGGAGCGGCTGCACCGCGTGGCGCTGGCCAACAAAGTCCTCGACCATTACGGGCTGACGCTCGCGGACTGGAACGGCACCTCGTTCGTCCTGGCCAAGCGGACCGGCCGCTCCGAGATCGTGGACCATCTGGGGGCACTCTGGCCGGTGGCCGAGCGGATGGCCGGGCGTCCGTGCGATCCGCTCGACCCGGCGTTGATCGCCGCCGTCGAACGCGCGTAGCGCGACGCTGATGGCCGCCGCCGACCTCATCCCGGTCAACATCATCACGGGCTTCCTGGGCAGCGGCAAGACGACCTTGCTCCAGCGGCTGCTCGCCTCGCCCGAGCTCGCCAGCACGGCCGTGCTGGTCAACGAGCTCGGCGAGGTGGCCCTCGATCATCTCCTGCTCCGGCACGTCGATGAGACCATCGTGGTGCTGCCGAGTGGATGCGTGTGCTGCGCGATCCGCGACGATCTCGGTGCGGCCATCCGCGATTTGTACAGCAAGCGGGAGCAGGGCACGATTCCGCGCTTCGACCGCCTCGCCATCGAGACCACGGGCCTCGCGGACCCGGGGCCCATCATCTCCACGTTGATGGCCGAACCCGTGCTGCGGCACCATTTCCGCCTCGGCAACATCGTGACGACGGTCGACGCGGTCAACGGGACGCGGCATCTGGCCCAGCACCCCGAGTCGGTGAAGCAGGTGGCGGTCGCGGATCTGCTGGTGCTCACGAAGACCGATCTGGCCGGGCGGGCGCAGGCGGAGGCGGTCCGAACCGCGTGCCGCCGCTACAATCCGGCGGCGCCGATCTCCGAGTCCACGGTCGACCCGATGGGGCCGGACCAGCTCTTCACCGGCGACGCCGGCGATCCTTCGAGCAGGTGGGAGGACGCGCGGCGGTGGCTTGCGGCCGAGGTGGAGGCCGCCGCCCCGCCGGAGGCCGCCTCCGCCCGCCACCGGCACGCCCGCGAGATCTACGCCCTCAGCGTGATCGTCGAGCGCGCGCTCGACTGGACCGCGTTCGGCATCTGGCTGACGATGCTGCTGCACGCGCATGGCGAGAACGTGCTGCGGGTGAAGGGAATCCTCCATGTGATCGGTCTGCCGACGCCGGTGGTCATCCACGGCGTCCAGCACCTGGTGCACCCGCCGGTGCACCTGGACCGCTGGCCGACGTCGGACCGCCGCACGCGTCTCGTCTTCATCGTGCGGAAGCTGCCGCGCGCCCTCATCGAACGGTCGCTGGCGGCCTTCAACCGGCTGGCCGCGGGCGGGGCGCGCGCGGCGTGACCGGCGCGGGTACGCCAGCGGACCACGGTGCGGCGCCGGCTGACCGCCCTGAGCGACGGCGCCCGGTGTCCACTCTCAATCGCCAGCCGGGGAGGTGCCCATGGCATCGACGCTGATCAAGAACGGGCGGATCGTCACGGCGGCAGACGACTACACCGCCGACATCCTGATCGAGGACGGCCGCGTGCGCATGATCGGACGGGATCTCCCGGCTGCCGGCCAGGCGCGGGTGCACGACGCGAGCGGCCTCCTGGTGCTGCCCGGGGGGGTGGACGTGCATACCCACCTCGATTGGGACTTCGGCGCCGCACGCACGGTCGATACGTTCGGGACCGGGACGAAGGCGGCGGCCTTCGGCGGCACCACGACCGTGGTCGACTTCGCCAACCAGACTCGCGGCGAGGGGCTGCTGCCGGGCCTGGAGAACTGGCGCCGGCGGGCGGAGAGCGCCTGCGTCGACGTCGGCGCCCACATGATCGTCCTCGACGTCACCCGGCAGGCGTTGGCTGACATGACCACGCTCATCCGGGAAGGCGTCACCAGCTTCAAGCTGTTCACCGCCTACCCCGGGGTGCTGATGGTGGACGATGGCGCGCTGTTCAAGGCCATGCGGGTGGCGGGGGGCAGCGGCGCCATGATCTGCGTCCACGCCGAGAACGGCCCGGTGATCCAGGTGCTAGTCGAGGAAGCGGTGGCACGGGGCGACACGGCGCCCAGGTATCACGCGCTGACGCGGCCCTCTTCGATGGAAGGGGAGGCCACCCACCGGACGATCCGGCTGGCGGAGCTGGCGGCCACGCCCCTCTACGTCGTGCACCTCTCGGCCGCCGAGGCGCTGGCGGCCGTCACGCACGCGCGTGACCAGGGGCTCCCCGTGTATGCCGAGACCTGCCCGCACTACCTCTTCCTGACCGTCGCCGACTACGACCGCCCCGGCTTCGAAGGGGCCAAGTACGTCATGACGCCGCCCCTCCGGACCCCGGCCCACCAGGAGGCGCTGTGGCGCGGCCTCGCCACGGGTGACCTGCAGGTGGTCTCGACCGACCACTGTCCCTTCTGCTTCAACGAGCAGCCGTACGGCATGAAGTTCTCCAAGCAGCAGGGCCGGGACGACTTCAGCAAGATCCCCAACGGCGCGCCGGGCGTGGAGACCCGCCTGCCGCTGATCTTCGACGGCGCGGTCAGGCAGCACGGGCTGTCGCTGCACCGCTTCGTCGAGCTGACGTCGACCGCCCCCGCCCGGCTGTTCGGCCTGTTTCCCCGGAAGGGCACGGTCGCCGTCGGCTCCGACGCGGACATCGTCCTGTTCGATCCGGACGAGACCTGGACCATCCGGGGCTCGGAGGGTCACGGCCGCGTCGATTACACGATGTTCGAGGGGCGCGCGGTCACGGGTCGCGTCAAGAAGGTCTTCCTGCGCGGCCAGTTGATCGTCGACGGCCCCGAGTGGCTCGGCAAGGAGGGCATGGGCGAGTTCCTGCGGCGAGGCGTCTGCGGGAGGAGCTGATCCGCGACGGGAGGGACGCGATGGCGAAGCATGCGGAGAGCTGGCGCAACCGGAAGACCCTGATCCTGAGCCGCACCGACATGATGGGGCTCGTCACCCCGGCCGAGTACGTCGCCTGCGTGGAGCAGGCCTATCGGATGCACGGGGCGGGCCGCTTCGTGATGGAACCGAAAAGCCACATCGTCCTCGCCAAGTACCCGGGCGAGTGGGAGGCGATGCCGTCCTACATCGAGGAGCCGGAGGCGGCCGCGTGCAAGTGGGTCTCGATCCGCGAGCAGAACCGGGAGCGGTTCGACCTGCCGACCGTCTTCTCGATTCTCATCTATACACACCCGGAGACCGGCTTCCCGCTCGCCATCTGTGACGGGAGCTTCCACACGGTCATGCGCACGGGCGCCGCCGCCGCGGTATCGGCCAGGTGGATGGCGCGCCCCGACTCCACGACGCTCGCCATCGTCGGCGCGGGCCACATGGCGGAAGGGACGCTCGCGACCTGCAACGAGGTCTTCGCCTGGAAGGACGTGCGCGTCTGGAGCCGCTCGCAGGCGACGCTCGACCACTTCGTCGCGTCGCAGCAGCCCAAGTACCCGGGCTTCGAGATCCGCGCCTCGCGCGACCTGGCGGCCGTGGTCCGCGGCGCCGATGTCGTGGTGACGGTGACGCCGGCGCGCGGTCCGATCGTCGAGGACGAATGGATCTCGGAGGGGACGCACGTCGCCGCGCTGGGGGCCGACAAGGGCGGCGATCAGGAGCTCGATCCGCGGATCCTCCGGCGCGCCCGCATCTTCGTGGACGACATCCGCCAGTGCCGGACGGACGGCGAGATCAACGTCCCGCTCGCGCAGGGCCTCATCACCGAGCACGACCTCGCCGGGGAGATCGGCGAGGTGATCGTCGGCAAGAAGCCGGGGCGGACGTCGGCGTCCCAGATCACCGTCTTCGACTCGACGGGAATTGCCCTGCAGGATTCCGCGACGGTGCCCCTCGAGTACGAGCGCGCGCTCGCCGCCGGCGTCGGGGTCGAGAAGAAGATGATCTCGACGTGACGCCGGGCGTGACCGGGCATGCCGCGGCGGCGGCCGCGGTCGTCCGCGCGGTGAAGGAGGACCGCCTGTGGCAGCGCCACCTGGAGATCGCGAAGATCGGGGCAACCGGCCGCGGCGGGGTCAACCGTCTCGCGCTGACGCCCGAGGACGCCGAGGCCCGCCGGCGCGTGCTGGCGTGGACGGCGGCGCGCGGCTTCGAGGCGAGCGTCGACCCCATCGGCAACCTGTTCATCCGGCGCCCGGGCGGGAGCCCCACGGCGAGCCCGATCGTCTCGGGGTCTCACCTCGACACCCAGCCGACGGGCGGCAACTTCGACGGCGTGTTCGGCGTCCTGGCGGCGCTGGAGGTCCTGGAGGCGGTGGACGAGGCCAGGGTCACGACCATGCATCCCTTCGAGCTGGCGGTCTGGACCAACGAGGAGGGTGCGCGCTTCCAGCCGACGACGATGGGGTCGGCCGTGTTCGCCGGCGCCCTGCCGCTGGCCGTGGCACTGGCCACCGTGGACGCGCACGGCGTCAGCGTGGAAGAGGCGCTGGCCCAGACTCTGAAGGCCGTGCCGGTGACGAACCGCCGAGCGTTCCGCTTTCCGATGGCCGCGTATCTGGAAGCGCACATCGAGCAGGGGCCGGTGCTCGAAGCCGCCGGCAAGACCATCGGGGTGGTCTCCGGCATCCAGGGGCTCCGGTGGTTCCGGGTCGAGGTGACGGGGCAGGAGGCCCACGCGGGAACCACGCCGCGCGCGCGGCGGAAGGATGCCCTGATGGCCGCGGTCGACATGGTGCAGGCGCTGCGGGAGTTGATGCTCGACGCGCCCGATACGACGCGCTTCACCGTGGGCCGCTTCGAGGTCCATCCGAACTCGCCCAACACGGTGCCGGGGCGGGTCCTGTTCACCGTCGACTTCCGGCACCCCGATCGCGAGGTCCTGGCCCGGCTCGGCGACCAGGTGGAGGCGGCGTGCCGCGAGCACGCGGGAGGGTGCCAGGTCGACGTGGTCGAGACGCTGAACTCCCCCCCCACCGACTTCGATCCCGGGATCTCCGAGCTGATCCGGGCCGCCGCGGAGCGCCGGGGCCTGCCGCACATGCCGATCGTTTCCGGCGCGACGCACGACGCGAAGTACATGGCCCCGCTCTGCCCCACGGGCATGATCTTCGTGCCGTGCGCGGGCGGCATCAGCCACAACGAGGCCGAGCGCGCCACGGCCGCGGATCTCGCGGCGGGCGCCCGGGTCCTCGCCGAGGTCATGCTGAAGCTGGACTGACCAGGCCCCCCCTTGCCTGTCGTCCGGGTATCCGTGCGTGGTCGCTTCCAGCCACGCGCTTCTCGACGAACGTTCTCAGTCCCTTCGTGTCAACCAGTTGACCCTACCGCTTGTCACGCTCGCGGGATGGCCCGGAACCACCGCCAGGGCGCGACGGGGCCACGGGTTCTGCCGCCGGGCGCGGGTGTCGGATCTCGGCCCGACCGGGGAAGAGCCGGTTCGCGGGCTCACCCGGGAGCGGGCGTATCGAGGGACGCGCCGACTCGACACGCTGGGGCGTGGGCACCACCGCCGGGACCGACGGCTGGGGGACCGGCTCCAGGGTTCCGCGACGCCCCACGGACGGCCTCGGCTGGGGCTCGAGCCCCCGCTCACGAAGGGTTCCTGGCACGACCTCGGGAGTCCGCGCGGCCTCGCGGGGCGTCGCCAGCGCGCCCTCGGGGCGTAGCGCCTCGAAGTGGGGCGGGAGCGGAGGCCGCCCGCGCTCCACCTGGCTCATCCCGAACGGTGGCCGGAGTGGCACGGGCGCCATCAGAACCGTCCTCGGCGTCGAGACGATGCGGGGCGCCGGGGCGCTGACGACCGGAGCCGCCCGCTGGGCCTCATCATGCTGCACGACCGGGCGACGCGCCAGCGGCCGCGTGGCCACGACCTGGCGGGAGAGCGTGGACTCGGGCGGGCGCGCCGCGGGGCCACTCGCGGCCACGAAGCTCGAGGCCTCGCGTGTGACGCGCAGTGGCCCGCGCACGGGCTCCCACCGGTGCGCGTCGACCTGAGCGATCCGCGCCTCCTGGACGGAACGGCCGCCGAAGTGGTCCTGGCGGACTGCCACCATCGCATTCTGGACGTTCACGTTCTTGTAGACCGTGATGCTGTTGACGTTGACGGCGGTCGTGCGGTTGACGACGACGTTGTTGACGACGCGCGGGCCGCCCCAGCCTGCCCACCGCGCGCGACCCGCGACGCCGGGCCGGCCCCACCAGGGCACCACGGGTTCGCCCCAGCCGAGCGCCACCCAGCTGACCGCGGGGGCGCCGATGCCCGCCCGGATCCCGGGTCCGCCGAAGAAGGCCACGAGGGCGGGCGCGTAGATGGGCCGGGCCACGACGGGTCCCGGTGCCCACGCCCAGTAGCCGTCAACGAAGATCCAGCGGCCGTAGTGAAAGGGCGCCCACCCCCACGGGGCCGTGTCGACCCACGTCCAGCCGTAGGAGGGATCCGAGATCCATCTGCCTGTGCTGTAGGGCACCCATCCGGTCGCGACCGCTTCGGGCACCCACACGGCACCGTAGTCCGGCACGACACGCCAGTTGCCGGAATGATCCAGATCGTCCACGCCGTACACGTCCGGCGGCACATAGCGGGCGCTGATGGTCTCGATGAGGTGATCGGTCCGGGCATAGTTCCACTGGTCCCACGTGTCGAGGTCGGGGGCGACGTAGCTCTGCACGGTCGGCGTCGGTGTGCCTTCGAGGACGACCTCTTCGCTGGGCTCGACGGCGACCGCTCGCCCGCCGGCAGGTGTCATGGTGGCTCGCCCCGCGCGCCGCGCGATGAAAGCGGTCCGGTCCTGCGTGACGTCGGCGCGGTAATACCCGGGCTGCCCGATGGTGAAGGCCGCGTGGGGCGTGTCCAGCTCCACGGTGCGGCCCGGATCCAGGCTGCGCAAATCGAGGGACACGTGCCCGCTGGTGACCTTGAACTGCAGCAAGTCCGGCTCGTGGTTCGCGAGTCCCATCTGCGTGTCGCCCCAGGCCCGCACGAAGGCCCGCGTGCCCACCTGCAGCTCGAGGTTCCCGTGGTTGCCCGTGTAGAGCTCGTCGCCGGCCGCCAGAGGGGTGTTGACCTGAGCCGGCGCCCAGTCCTGGGCGCCGGGCCGCCAGAACGACACCGCGCCGTTGGTGTAGCTCAACCGTGGAGGAGTGCGCCCGATCGCTTCGGCATGGCTCTCGGTCGAGGGCTCGGCGGCTCGCACGCCCGGCGGGGTGCCGAGCAGCAGCGCGAAGGCCAGCAGCGTCGCCACCTGTCGTGTCGCATTGGTGATCATGACGGGGATCCTCCGTCTCTTCGGGGGCGCTGCGAACATCGTTGCTGCGAGAGCACCGCTCCACCGGCGAAGCCTGTCGGACTCCTCACTGAGGATTCATCTCGTCAGCTTGGACGGGCCCGGACGCCGGCACATGCGAGTAAACGGCAGCGGGGCGAGCAGCGTCTCACGCGTATGCCGCGCCGCGGCTGGAGCGACTCCACGGGCCGGCTCAGACGGGACCGGCTTCAGAACCATCGGCGCGAGCACCGCGACGAAACTGGGTGCGCAAGGTCACTCCCCGGCAGGCTCGGCTCGTGGAACACATGGACCAAGACCGCAGCGGACCCATGCTCCCGGCGCGCCATCAAGGATGGCGTGCTACGTCGAGGGCCCGAGAGGAGGCGGCGACGGAGTTCCCGCCGGTCTGCAGCGCCTCGTCATCCGCTGACGGCGCATCCCGGCGGGCCAGTCACGCCGGGACGAGCGCCGTCACGGACCGAAGAGCCAGTTCGGAAACCACAGAGCGATCTGCGGGAACATGATGAGGAGCACGAGGACGATCACCTGGATCACCATGAAGTGCATCATGCCGCCATAGATGTGCTTGAGCTCCCACTGGGGCACCACGGACTTGAGGTAGTAGGCCGACATCGCCACGGGCGGGGACAGGAAGGCGGTCTGGAGGTTCACGGCCACCAGGACGCCAAACCAGACGAGGTCGAGCTTCAGTGCCTGCACCAGCGGGAAGAAGATCGGGACGAACACGAGCACGATGGCGGGCCACTCGAAGGGCCAGCCCAGGAGAAAGATGAGGGCCATGAGGATCAGGAGCATCACGGTGGGCGGGAAGGGCAGCGCCAGCATGGTGTTCGTCATCACGGTCGCGGTGCCGAGGGCCGAGAAGACGGCGCCGAAGATGTTGGAAGCGACGGCGAGGAACAGGACCATGCTGGAGGTCTGGAGCGTCTTGTAGACGGCCTTCAGGAGCCTCGACCACGTCATCTCCCGGTAGGCGAGCGCCAGGAGGATCGCCCCGGTCGAGCCCACCGCCGCCGCCTCGCTGGGCACCGCCAGACCCGCAAGAATGCTCCCGAGCGTGCAGGCGATGAGGGCTCCGAGCGGCACCATCCCGAGGGCCATCTCGCGGACGATGTGTGTCCAGGACGCGGCCCGTTCCTCTAGCGGCAGCGCCGGGCCCATGGCCGGGTTGAGGTGGCTCCGGAGCAGGCAATAGCCGATGTACAGGGCGGCGAGGAGGAACCCCGGCCCGAACGCAGCGGCGTAGAGCTTCGCGACGGAGGTGCCCAGGACCGGCCCCAGGACCACGAGCATCACGCTGGGGGGAATCAGGATGCCGAGGGTCCCTCCGGCGGCAATCGCTCCGGCCGACAAGCGCATGTCGTACCCCGACTTGGTCATGGTCGGCGCCGCCATGATGCCGAGCACGGTGACGGCCGCGCCCACGATGCCCGTGGCCATGGCGAAGATGGTCGCGGTCATGAGCACGACCATGTAGAGCGCGCCGCGGAGCGGGGCGAACAGGAGGCGCAGGGCCTTGAAGAGGCGCTCGATCAGCCCAGCCTGCTCGGTGATGAACCCCATGAAGATGAAGAGGGGCACCGCAGCCAGGACGTCGGCCTTCATGAGCCCGATGGTCTGGAACACCATGAGATAGAAGACATTCTGGCCGAGCCCGATCCAGCCGAAGACGACGGCGAGAAGCAGGAGGGTGAAGGAGATCGGGAAGCCGATGAGGATGGTTCCAATCAGCGATGCCAGCAAGACCGCGCCAAGGAGCTCGTTGCTCATCGGAACGGCTCTCCGTGGTGCGCCTGCCACGCGCTCTTGATGAACTCCGACACCCCCTGGATCAGCAGCATTGCCGCGGTGACCGGGATGACGGCCTTGAAGGGATACATGGGCGGCTGCCAGGGGCTGACGCTGGACTTCTCGAGGATCTGCCAGGAGTGGAGGGCCTCCTCCCAGCCCGCCCAGAGGAAGAACGCCATGCCCGGGAAGAAGAACACGAGATAGCCGACCGCATCGATCCGCCCCTGGGTTCTGAGCGACCAGTTGGAAAAGAAGAAATCGGTCCGGATGTGCCCGCCCTTCGCCAGGGTGTGCGCCGCCCCCAGCATGAAATGGCTGCCGAACAGCATGTAGGTGACGTCGTAGGCCCAGATCGTCGGGGCGTTGAACAGGTACCGGGAGAAGACCTCGTAGGTCAGGGCCCCCACGAGCGGAATGATGAGCCAGGCGAAGAGCCTGCCCGACCAGTCACCGATGACGGTGTCGATGACGCGGACGATTCTCGCGAGAGCCTCGGGCGGGGCGGCCATGGGCAGGTTTTCGCCTCCGCCAGCCCCTACTTCAGAAAGACCTTGTCCTTCCAGTAGTAGTCGGCGAGAAACCGGTACTCGGGCCACGTGGACCGCCGGTACGGCACCACCTGGCTCGCGTATTTCTTCTGAGACTCGATGACCTTCTTGAAGAAGCCGGTCTTGTCTTCCTCCGCCCATTTCGCGTAGAGCTTGTCCGCCGTCTTGAGGAACGTCATCTGGATGTCGTCGGGCGTCTTCGAGACGTGGACCTTGTGTTTCTCCACCATCTCCTTGTACGCGTCGGCGTTCAACCGCTGCCACCAGGTCCACCACTTGAAGAGGGTATCCGTCGTGGCCGCCTTGACGATCTCCTGGAGGTCCGCGGGCAGCTTGTTCCAGACATCCTTGTTGATGAGGAGGTCGCCGAAGGTCGCCTGCTCGTGCAAGCCCGGGGTCAGGTGGTACTTCCAGATGTTGTGGAAGCCGAAGCGAAGATCCTCGACGCCGCCCACCCACTCGGCGCCGTCGATGACGCCGCGCTCGCCGGCGGGCAGGATCTCACCACCCGGCAGGAGCACCACGCTCATCCCTGCGTCCTTGAAGACCTCGTTGCCGAGCCCGTAGATGCGGAACTTGACGCCCTTCAAATCGGCCCAGCTCTTGATGGGCTTCTTGAACCAGCCCAGGGCCTGGGGTCCGGCCGTGAGAATCGGGAAGGAGACGACGTTGGCCTTCAAGATGTCGCGGTACCACTCGTTCAGCAGCTCGATGCCGCCCCCATGGTGGTACCAGCCGAACATGTCGATGAAGTCCATCCCGAAGAGCGGACCGTGGGAGAGCGGGATGGCCGCGCGGCTCCGCCCGATCCAGTAAGCCGGAGCCGTGTGGCCGCCGTCGAGGACGCCTCGCGAGGTTGCGTCCAGGACCTCGAAGGCCCCCACCACTGCCCCGTCGGGCAGGGCCTCCACTTTGAGTCGCCCGCCGGAGAGCTTGTCCACCCGATCGGCGAACATCTTGAGGTTGTCGAACAGGGTCTGACCCGCCGGCCAGCTGGCCTGGATCTTCAGCTTGAAGCTCTGCTGAGCGACGGCCGGCATCGCCGTCACCAGGACCAGCACCGACACCAGGAGCGCGAGGGTGATTCCGGACCGGCTCCGCCTCGTCATCACAGTACCTCCTCAATCCAGGCTAGCGTGGGGAGAGTCGCGGGACGTACAACGTGATGCGGGATTCTAGAGAGGGACGTCTCAAGCTGTCAAGGGGCCCTCCCGGTGACCTTGCCGTAGTGAACCAGTGAACCAAAGACGGGTGACCTCCGTTACACTTTGTGTGAAGCTGGGGAACAGTTGCGGCTGGAGAGGGTGGGAATCATGAAGAAGCTCCTGTGCGGCTTGGCGATCCTCGCGGTGCTCTTCTCCTTCGTCGCTCCGGCCCACGCCTGGCGGCGCGGGCGCGGGTTCGGCGGCCCCCATGTATTCATCGGCGCCCCGTTCTGGTGGGGGCCGGGCTGGGGGCCGTACTGGTACCCCTACCCGTACGACCCCGTGCCCCCCGTCGTCGTCCGGGAGGAGCCAACGGTCTATATCCAGCAGCAGACCCAGGCGTCCCCCTCCGCTCCCCAGGGCCAGCAGTACTGGTACTACTGCGCGGACACGAAGACGTACTACCCGTACGTTCAGCAGTGCCCGGCGGGCTGGTTGCAGGTCGTCCCGCAAGCCCCGCCGGGGCAATAGGACGAGATCGATGATGCCACGGACCTCGGGGTTCCTGTCACTCGTCGCCGGGATCGTCTTCGCCGGATGCGCGACCATCCCGACCGGGCCGAGCGTGATGGTCCTGCCCGGAACGGGCAAGCCCTTCGATCAGTTCCAGGTCGATGATGCCGTGTGCCGGCAGTGGGCGCAGCAGCAGGCCGGCGCCACCCCGGGTCAGGTGGCCGCCCAGAGCACGCTGGGCGGCGCCGCCATCGGCACGGTCGCCGGCGCGGCCCTGGGGGCGGCCATCGGTGCCGCGGTAGGGAGCCCCGGTACGGGGGCGGCCATCGGTGCCGGAGGCGGACTGCTCACCGGGACGGCGGTGGGGGCCAGCTACGGGGTGACCTCCCGGATCACCGCCCAGCGCCGGTACGACATTGCCTATCAGCAGTGCATGTACGCCAAGGGTAACCAGATCCCCGGCGTGGTCGCCGCGCCACAGCGAGCCGCTCCCCCCCCGCCGCCCCCTCCGCCCCCTCCGCCGCCGCCGGGCGCCCCGGCCTACGCACCCCCTGCGCCTCCGCCCTCGCGCTGAGCGCGTCAGCGCGTTTAGTCCTGATCGGAAGATACCCGGCGGCGGGGGGAGGTCCCGGGGCAGCGGGTGACGGGGCGAGCGGGGCGGATCAACTCGACCCGCGCCTCGCGGAGACGCTCTTGCCAGCGACTCGGTGAGGCACTATGCTGCCACCCATCGTGCTTGCCGGCGGGCGGGCCTTGCCTCCTGTCGTTGGGCGCCAACCGCAGCGCTCGCGTCTCCGGACCGGGGTGGGAGGGAAGATATGGCGAGGGGAAGCGACCTGGTGAAGCGTGCGACCAAGCATGTCGGTGAGAAGTACGTGAACGTCCTTGTCCCGAAGAACAACCCCAGATGGACGGGCCCCTGGGACTGTGCCGAGTTCGCCTCCTGGTGTGTCTATCAAGTGGCCGGCTTCCTCTACGGATGCACCGACGACGAGGGAGATCCGGCGACAACGGAAGCGTACACCGGAGCCTGGGAGCACGACGCGAGGAGCAAGGGCCAGATGATCGCGGTCGAGCGTGCGGCGGCGATCGCAGGTGCCGTCGTGCTGCGGTATCCGCCAACGCCCGGGACCATGGGCCACATCGCACTCTGCGACGGGGCTGGTGGCACGGTCGAGGCGCACTCGGCGTCGCGCGGAGTCACGGTGGGCAGGGTGGCCGGGCGCCGCTGGGACACCGGTGTTCTCGTGCCGGGGATCCAGTACGATGCAACCTCCGAACCGCTGGTGGTCGATCCGCCGAAGACCATGATCTACCGCCTCATGTCGCCACGCATGACGGGCACCAAAGTGCGGGAGATCCAACGCAAGCTGAGGGCCCTCGGTGTGAGCCCCGGCCCCATTGACGGGGAGTTCGGCCTGCTCACACACGCTGCGGTGGTCGCGTTCCAGCAGACAAAGGGCCTCATCGCCGACGGGGAGGTGGGGCCGCGCACAGCGAAGGCGCTCGGGATCACCCTGCCTCCAGCCGCCTGACCGGCGACGCCCGCCGGGACGGGCATGATGCCGACCGTCCCGATCCGGGGCGTCGGCGTCACCCACTGCCCCGGGCCTTCCCCGAGCCGCCGGTTCATCTTCCGATCAGGGTCAGGACATTAGTTTAGTCCGGACCATTCATGAACGGATCACCCGAGAGGCGGACAGGTCCTGTCGCGGCGGGCAGCCCCATTCGGCTCGCC
>CAZWXA010000038.1:0-16530 GCA_964637755.1 uncultured bacterium
ACCAGGGCGTGACGCCGCTGAGGCTCGGCACCGACGAGGAGCGCAACAAGCTCAATGAGATGCTGCGCACCAGCATGACCGGCGGCATCTCGCGTGCGCTCACCTCGGAGCTGCGCTCCTTCCTGCTCAAGGAGGAAGGCGGACTCGCGGACACGCTTCAGCGCATGAAGGCGAATCTCGATGCGTGCCGGCGCACGCGCACGGAGGTGCAGGAGTCGCAGCGCCTCGAGCGGGAGATCGGCGGCGTCTTCGAGGCGGGCCAGACGATGTTCGCGGCGGCGTTTCTCGCCACGCGCGAGAGAGCCGACGAGCTCCAGCGCCGCGTCGCGGACGCGGAAGCGCAACGGGAGGCGGCGACCGCGGCCCTGCACGAAGCGGAGGCCGCCCTCGCGCGCGCGATCCAGGAGCTCGCGTCGGCCGAGGCCCGGCGCGCGGAAGCAGAGGCCGCGCTTCAGGGGACGAAGGACCGGCTGACGCGCCTGCGGGCGGCGCTGGAGGCAGCTGCGGACGTCGCGAGGCGCCGAGAGGAGCTCGAGGCCGCCGAGGCGCTCGAGAGCGAGGCAGCACGGGCGAGGGCTGCGGCCGAGCAGGACCGCGAGGCGCGGCGGAGCGGGCTGCGGCGCGCCCAGGAGAACCAAAAGCGCGCCGCCATCGGCCTCGCGGATCTGCAGCGAGGGCTCGAGGAGTTTCACCGCCGCGCGGACGCACACCGGCAGGCGGTTCGACGGCGCGGGGAGGCCGAGTCGCTGCTCGGCGCCTCCGGCCTTCGAACCGACGAGCTTGCAGTGCGTCTCGACGAGTGCCGTGCCCGGCTCGCCGAGGCAGACCGCGAGCGGCGCGACGGCGCGCAGCAGCTCGCCGACGCCTCGAGCCACCGGGACGCGTACGTGAAGGCGCTGGGTGCGCTGCGGGCGCTCGTCGGCGGCGAGCTCGCAGGCGACGCCTTACACTCCGCCGCGCTCGACGCGCTCCGCAGGCAACGGGACCTGCGAGCCCTCGCCACGCGCGCGCCCGCCCTCGCCAGGGAGGTCGAGGCCGCGCGCAGGCAGGCAGCTAGGCAAGCGGCCGTGAGCGAGCGAGCCGAGAAGCTCGGTGTCATGCCTGGCGAAGGGACCGGGAGCGACCGGGTGCGAGCGCTCCTGGAGGACGCGGAAGCCGAACAGAGGCGCCACGAAGACGAAGAGCGCAGCGCGCGGGCGAGCCTCGGCGACGCGGAGCGCGCGCTCGCCGAGTTTGGCGCGCGGCGCCGGGAGCTGACGGAACGCGAGCCGCTCTGGCAGGAGCTCGCTGCCCGGGCTCGCCGGCTTGGTGCGGCTGCGTCCACCGAGGTCGTGGATCGACCGACGTTGGACCGTGCCCGCGCGCTCGTCGGCGATCGGCTCGCGACGGCGAGAGGGCGCGAGCAGGAGCTAGCGCAGGCGTGCGAGCGGCTGCACGCGGAGGCGCGTGAGCTCCTTGCCGCGGGAGGACCGTTCGAGCCCGAGCTTCTCCGGACCAAGGACCAGCTCGGTGCGGAGCTGCTCGCCGCGAGCTTCGAGGACGCCGCAATCGAGGAGTCCGGTGTGCTGGAGGCACGGCTCGGGCCGCTCGCGCAGGCGTTGGTGGTCGACGACCCGCGTGTCGCAGCGCGAGCGATCGCGGACCGGCCGAACGCTCTCTCCTCGGTGTGGCTGGTCGCGCGAGACGCGAACGCATCCGCGCTCGGCGCCTCCGGCAGCGCCCACCATGACGGCTCGCCGGACGTTCTGGTCGAAGAGGGGCCGGCGCTCCGCGTATCACGGATCCCCGAACGGCCGCGCCTGGGCCGGAAAGCGCGTGAGAAGCGGGCGGCGGAGCTTCGCGAGGAGGCCGAGCTGCGGGAGAGGGAGCTCGAGGAGGCGCGGACGCGCCGCCGAGAGCTCGAGCGGCTGGTCGAGGACGGAGAGGCTCTGCTCGCGGACCAGGCGGTCTTGCTGGCCGGTGATCCTGCGCCCGACCTCGCAGAGCTTAGGCGGCGCGCCGCCGAGGCGGAGGCGCAGGCTGCGCTTCATCGAAGCGCGGCGGCGCGGAGCGCCGAGGCTGCGCGTTTGCTCCGGCCGCGCATTGACGGCCTTCGAGGGCTTCTCGGTGACGCCTTCCTTCTCGATCCGCCGGACCACGCGGCACGAGCGGCTCAGCTCGGCGAGGAGCTCAGGGAAGCCGTCGCCGCACAGGCCGAGGTGGCACGCTGCGCGGCGGCTACGCATGTCGTCGAAGACAACCTAGACGTCCTTCGCCGCCCACCGCTCTCGGACTCCGCGCTCGACGAGCTTCGCCGTCGCGTCGAATGGCTTCGCCAGGAGCGCGACCGCTTGGACGGGGCGATCGACGCCCTCGAATACGTGGGCAGGAACGTCGAGGCGCTCGCCTGGAGCGACGCAGCGCAGACGCTGCAGCAGGGCGAGGCTCTCGTACCGGCGCTGCAGGACCAGCTCCGCCAGGCCGAAGGTGCGCTGGAGGACGCGGAGCGGGCAGCCCGAGCCGCCGAGGACGCGTACGACACCGCGACCTCGAGCTGGCAGGACGTGGATGGGCGCCGCCGCGCTGCCCTTCATCAGCTCTCGGCGTCGGAAGCACGCTTCCAGGAGCTCGGGATCGCCGAGCCGACGGTCGAGGCAGAGCGAGACGCCCAGGGTGAGGTCGAGCGCCTCGAAGGCGAAGTGCAACGCCTGGGACAGCGCCTCGCGGAGCTCGCGACGGACCGCGGTCGAAGCGAGGCTGCCAGTACCCAAGCGGCAGCCAGGAAGACGGAGGCCGAAGAGAGGGTCGCCAGCGAGCGGCGTGAGGCGGCCCCCGCGATCGAGCGGTGGGAGCGCCTGCGCAGCCTTGCTTCCCAGCACAACGTCCTCGCGAACGTGCTGGCGCCTGCCACGAGGGACGTGAGCGGGATACGCGGCCATGTGAACCTCGTGCAAGAGGCGCACAAACAGAAGGCAGTGCTGGTCGAGCGCCTCCGGTCCGCTCAGGGTGGCCAGGCGCTGCTCGCCCAGGTGGAGAAGGGCGCAGACGCGCCGGACCTCGCCTTCGCGGACACCTATCTCGAGCTCTGGCTCTCGGTCCGCGACTGGCTGCGCCGAAGGCTGCCCGCCCAGGTCGCCGAGGTCGACGACCCCCGCGAGGCGTTGCTCCGCCTGCGCGACCAGCTCGCGAGCCTCGAGGAGCGTCTCACCCGCCAGGAGAGCGACCTTCGCGGCGCGAGCGAGGACGTCGCGCGCGGCATCGACGTGCAGATCCGCAAGGCGCGCGGCCAGGTCCATCGCCTGAACCAGAACCTCGACGGCGTCCGGTTCGGCGGCATCGAGGGCATTCGGGTGCGGCTCACCCCCGTGGACAGGATGGAGCAGGTGCTCCGCGCGCTGCGTGAGGGGGCGGTTCAGGGCCTGCTCTTCCAGGAGAACCTGCCCATCGAGGAGGCGCTCGACGAGATCTTCCGTCGCTACGGCGGTGGCCGCACCGGCGGGCAGCGCCTGCTCGACTACCGCGAGTACGTGCACCTCCAGGTCGAGATCCGCCGCAGCTCGGGGACGGACTGGGAGATCGCGAACGCGACGCGCCTGTCCACGGGCGAGGCGATCGGTGTGGGCGCCGCGCTGATGATGGTCGTCCTCACGGAGTGGGAGCGCGACGCCAACCTGCTCCGAGGCAAGAGGTCGTCGGGCTCGCTGCGCTTTCTCTTCCTCGACGAGGCCAACCGCCTCTCCCACGACAACCTCGGCGTGCTCTTCGATCTCTGCCAGACCCTCGACCTGCAGCTCCTCATCGCGGCACCGGAGGTGGCGCGCGCAGAGGGCAATACGACGTACCGCCTCGTGCGGCGAGCGACGCCGGATGGCCGCGAAGAGGTAGTCGTCAGCGGGCGGCGCACGAGGGCGGAGGCGTGATGTGGGAGACGGCAGAAAAGCGCCTAGCGCTGCTCGAGCTGCTCTGGCGTGGCACGCTCAAGCGACGTCACGCGCAGGCCGGGGCCTTCGATGCGCTGTCGGAGCTTCCGTGGACGCGTGCCACCGGGCGGCGCGACGAGATCGGGCTCGTCGAGGACCGGCGCCACGAGCTTGTCGCGCTCCTCGAGCGAGTCTGGCCCGCCTGGCGCGAAGGACTCGTCGAGCTGACGGCGCGCGGCCTTCCGCCAACGCCGGAGGGCTGGGGCCGTCTTCTTGACGCGCGTCGTGCCGGAGGCCTCCCCGAGCTTCCCGAGCGCCTCAACCGCCGCACGGCTGTAGCGCTCACCGCGCCCCACTCCAAGGCCGCGCTAACCGAGGCCAGGCGCGCCGCGCTCGGGGAGACAGAGGCGACCCACGACGGCACTGTGCGCCTGCGCCCGCCTGCCGGCCTGGTGGCGCGCGCTCGCTGCGGCGAGGTCGACCTTGCCGCGGTCGCACGCGTGCTCGGCGAGATCGCCATAGCCGAGCGCGCCTTCCTGGACGGCCTCGAGCTCGTGGGTAACCTTCGGGCCGTCCTCCTCGTCGAGAACCTCGGCGCCTGGCGCGACCTGCCTGCACCAGCGGGCTGGCTACTCGCCCACGTGCCAGGCTGGGACACGGCAACCGTCGCCCACCTGCTCGGACAGGTCGCGGGCGTGCCCGCCGTTCACTTCGGCGACATCGATCCGAACGGCGTGCGGATCTACCGGCACCTCTGCGAGCGGCGACCGGATCTGCGCTGGTTCATTCCAGGGTTCTGGTCGGAGCTCGTCGACAGCCATGGCTTGCGGGCGCCCTGGCCATCCGACCTCGACCTCGGCGCTGCCCCTCCTCTCGTGCGCGACCTCGCCGCGCGAGGCCTATGGCTCGAGCAGGAGCGCATTGTGCTCGACCCGCGAGTCGCCGGGGAGCTCGAACTGCTCGTGCGGGGAGATCCGCGGCGGAGGTGATCGACGCCCGCCGGCTGTCCGGATTCCCCTCGTGCCGCGCGCTCGTCCTCTACCGCATGGTCTTCGGCCAGGCGCGCCAAGAGGATCTCCTCGGCGACTTGCAGAGCCGCCTCCCGGCCGCCTCGCCGAGCTTCTGGCGGAGCTACGGATCGATCTCTCTCCGACGGAGAAGGGGCAGGATGTCTAAACTAGGATCCCGCATCCGCCGCGGCAGAAGACATCTCGGGAGCGGGGCCCAGCCGTCAGGTGTGAGGGGCGCGGACCCCAGTCCACTCGCGCCGGAGAGCAACGTGGGCAGAGCCGACCATCGACTGCGTAGCTTGAGTCCCCACGGAGCCTCGGCTAATCTCGGCCCGTGCACAGGGCTCGCAATCGACCTGAAGGGGCAGACGGCCGCATGCGCCCCGCCATCCGCCCCCTGCCGTGAGCGCGCCGGACTTCGTCGTGATCGGCCACGTGACGCTCGATCGGTTCGAGGCCGGCGTCCGCCCCGGTGGAGCCGCGCTGTACGCCGCGGTCACCGCGCACCGGCTCGGTGCGTCGGCCGGCATCCTCACCAGGCACGCCCGCGAGTTTCCGCTCGAGCTCATCCCCCCGCAGATCGAGGTCGTCAGCCTGCCGGGCGCGCGCACGACGACGTTCGCCCACGCTGGCAACTCTCCCCGGGGGCGCGTGCTGACCTGTGACGGCTCCGCGGGGCCGATCGGGCCGGCCGATGTTCCGGGGGACTGGCGCGACGCGCCGCTCGTGCTGCTGGCCCCGGTGATGAACGAGCTGGATCCGGCGCTGGCGGCCGCGTTCCCTGAGGCCACCATCTGCGCGGCGGCCCAGGGGTGGCTGCGAGCCCGGGCGGCCGATGGCCGCGTCGTCCCCGGCCGCTGGGAGAGCGCGGGGCTCGTCCTCCCGAGGCTCCAGACGCTGTTCCTGAGCGAAGAAGATGCCCGGCCGGCGGCACCGGAGGTCGACGAGTGGCCGCAGCGGATTCCCCTCGGCGTCATCACGGCCGGACGGCGCGGGGCCCTGCTCTTCGTGAACGGGGAGCGCTACGAGGTCCCGCCGTTGCCGGCCCGGGAGGTCGACCCGACCGGCGCCGGAGACGTGTTCGCGGCGGCATTCATGTTCCACTATGATCGCGACGGGGACCCCTGGGATGCGGCGGCCGCCGCCTCGTGCGCCGCGGCGCTGTCGGTCGAGGGCGAGGGGTTCACCACGGTGCCGGATACCGCGTGTTTGGCGGTCGCACGCAAGCGGTACCGGCAGCTCCGGGACCTCGGTTCCTGAGCCCGCCCGCCGGCCGCGTCCGCTTGACATCGCCCGCGGGTGACGACTACCGTGAAATCCAGTGATTCGAGCGAGGACAGCGCCGGACTTCGGTGAGCCGCGGGAGGCAGAGAATCGCGGCGCCGTCGAACCGGGGGCGCGGTGAAGGCATGAGCGAGCCAGCGAACCGGGTGATCCGGATCACGGCGGGCCCCGCGAGCGCGGAGGCCCTCCTCGACGGCTCGGAGACGGCGAGCGCCATCTGGACCGCGCTGCCGATCGTCGCCAATGCGGAGACCTGGGGCGACGAGATCTACTTCGACATCGGCCACGCCATCTCGCCGGAGTCTCCGCGGGCGGTGGTCGAGCTGGGCGACCTCGGCTACTGGCCGCCGGGCCGGGCCTTCTGCATCTTCTTCGGGCGGACGCCGGCCAGCATGGGAGACGAGATCCGGCCCGCGAGTCCGGTCAACGTGTTCGGGCGGATCGTGGGTGATCCCAGGGTGTTCAAGACGGTCCGGTCGGGCACGACCGTGCGGATCGAGCGTGCCCAGGGAGAAGCGTGATGAAGATTTTCCTGGATACCGCGAACGTGTCCGAGCTGCGCGAGGGCGTGGCGATCGGCGTGGTGGACGGCTGCACGACCAACCCCTCCCTCATCGCGAAGGAGAAGCGCCCGTTCCGCCCGCTGGTCGAGGAGATCTGCGCGATCGTGCCGGGCGACGTGAGCCTCGAGGTGGTCGCCCTCGACTTCGAGGGGATGATCAAGGAAGGCAAGGAGCTGGCGCAGATCGCGCCGAACGTGGTCGTGAAGTGCCCGCTGACGAAGGACGGCCTCAAGGCGGTGAAGCACCTCCGCGGCGAGGGCGTCCGCGTCAACCAGACCCTCTGCTTCTCGGCCCCGCAGGCGCTTCTCTCGGCCAAGGCCGGGGCGACCTACATCAGCCCCTTCCTCGGGCGCCTCGACGACATCGCCCACGTGGGCATGGATCTGATCCGGGACATCTGCGAGATCTACCGGAACTACGGGTTCACGACCCAGGTGCTGGCCGCCTCGATCCGGAACCCCCTCCACGTCGTGGACGCGGCCAAGGCGGGGGCCCACGTGGCCACCATGCCGTTCGCGGTCCTCGAGCAGCTCATGAAGCACCCCCTGACCGACATCGGCCTCAAGAAGTTCCTCGACGACTGGAACAAGGCCGGCGTGAAGCTCTGAGACGCCCGCCGAGGCACCCCTCGGCGGGGCAGGGGGTCAGCGTGAATGACCTCGGGGGGCCCCGGTCCCGGGGAGCCCGGCCGCCCGCAGGGCCGACCGGGCGCCCCTGATCCCCGCCCCATCCTACCCGGGCGACGCGCCGGCGCCAAGCCGTCTGCCTGGCTCCGCCGACACGATAGAATGGAACGCGACTGTGAGAGTCACTGGCTCGGCGTGGGGGCTCTGGGGGTTGGCGGCGGTGCTCAGCTTGGCCGGCCTCGCCGCGGTGGGCGCGGACCAGCTTCCGGCCCCCGTCGACGCCAGCCATCCGTTCTTTGCGAGCCTCGGCTCGAACGGGCGCGCGTGCGCGTCCTGTCATCACCCTGACGACAGCTGGACGATCACGCCGCCTCGCCTCCGGGCGCGGTTCGACGCCACCCAGGGCCTCGACCCGATCTTCCGGCCCTTCGACGGGGCCAACTGCGCACCGGCCGACGTGTCCACGGTCGAAGCCCGTCGCCGGGCGTACAGCCTCCTGCTCGAGCGCGGCCTGGTCCGCGTGACCCGGCCCGTGCCCGCCAACGCCGAGTTCGAGGTGATGGCGGTCGACAACCCGTACGGATGCTCGAGCCGGGAGCAGCTCTCCGTGTACCGCCGGCCGCCGGCCCTGATGAACTTCGACGTGCTGAGCACGGTGATGTGGGACGGCCGCCACACCGTGGGGGGTCGGGCCATCGAGGACGACCTGGCCGCGCAGGCGGTCGACGCGACCCTTGTGCACGGCGAGGCGGACCGGCCTCCCGCCGAGAACCAGGTTCGTGCCATCGTCTCCTTCCAGCGCTCCCTGGGCACGCGGCGGGAGCCGCCCTCGAAGTCAGGTGTGGATCCTGCCCTGGCCAACGCGATCCGGCGGGGCGAGGCGACGTTCATGTTCCGCATCTTCTCGATCACCGGCGTGGGGGGCCTGAACGACGAGTCCACCCGGGGCTTCGAGGCGGGGTCGTGCTTCCGCTGCCACGACGTCAAGGCCAACGGCCGGCGCGGCGCGACCGCGTTCCTCGATATCGGTGTCAACGACCCGGGGCGGGGGACGCCGGACCTGCCCGTCTTCACGCTCCGGTGCCTGGCCACCAATCAGGTCGTGAAGACGCTCGACCCGGGCCGGGCGCTCGTCACCGGGGCCTGTCGAGACATCGGCAAGATCAAGGAGCCGATCCTGCGCGGCCTGGCGGCACGCGCCCCCTACTTCCACAACGGGTCGGCCGCCACCCTGATGGACGTCGTGGACTTCTACAACACGCGCTTCGGGATCCGCCTGGGCCCGCTGGAGAAGGACGACCTCGTGGCCTTCCTGCGGACGCTCTGACGATGCGGATCGCCCGCGGTGGCGAGGATCTCCCGACGATCTGAGCTGCGCCCTCAGCGGGCGCCCAGCAGCGCGCGCACGAGGCGCTCGGAGAGGGCCGCCGAGGCCTCCTGGAGCGCCTTCTTGCCGGCGATCTCTCCGGACAGGTCCACGGCGACCTCGGTCTGCCGATCGGCCGCGAGGACCTTGTCGCTTGCCCTCGCCACGGCTTTGACCTCGACGCGACCGCTCGCCGAGACCAGGTTGCCGCGCCGCGACCCGACCTCGCTGAGCGCCGCGCCCGTGATCTCGACCTCGGGACGGACCTTGGACCGAGGGTCGACGAGCGGGAAGCCGACCGCGGCGAGGATCCGCGCGATCTCGGTCTCGGCGGCGGGATCCAGGGCGGCCCGACCGGCATGGCGCTCAGGGATCGAGACGGACACCGACGGCAGCGTCTTGCCGCCGGTCATCCGCGCCAGGCGCTGGACGAGGTCATCTTTGGGTTGCGTGGGCGCGGCCAGGCTGTCCCAGCGCTCCGGCAGAGGCAGGGAGAGGCGCTCGGCGAGAAGCTCCGCGAACCGGCCGGGCGGCTCGCTCGCCGGCAGACTCACGGTTTCCGCGTAGACGCGGCCGGTCTCTGTCCCGATCATGCGCGCGACGACGACGAGGTTGTCGCCCGAGGAGAACACCCGGCCGGTCACGAGAGCCTTCGCTCCGATCAGGCGTCCGATCGCGGCGGCCGTGTCGGGTCGGACCGTCCCCGAGAGGCCGAGCTCGATCTCGCTCAGGACGTCGCCCAGTCGCTGGCGCTCGACGAGGATCACGTTCGGACGAGTCGAGAGCCCGGCGATCAGCAGCTCGGTCACGTGCTTCGCCGTGTCCTTGAGCTCCGGGCTCCCGGGCTCGAGATCGAGGACGGCGATGGCGAGATGCCGCTCTCCGGCCGGCGGCATGGGCGACGCGAGGGCGGGGGGAATCAGGGCGAGCGCGAGCAGGGCCGGCATGAGGCGCAGCACGCGATGGCGAATGGATGGACTCATCGGACGTCACCTCCTGGTGATGGTCGGTCCTCGTGGACGAGCTCGAACAGCTCGAGCAGGATCCGCTGCGCGAGTGGATCGGTGGCCAGGCGATCGAGCAGGCGCATCTCGACGGTCACGGCGGTTCTCCCGCCGGCGCGCTCGATCAGGACCCGGGGGGTGTCGGTGTGCCGCTCCGTGAAGAGCACGACCGCTTCGCCCTCGCGGATCGGAACATGTGCGTGCTGTCGGGAGGCCTGTGGCCCGGTGTAGAGGGTCACGGTCCGACCCGCGCGGGAGTCGCGAGCGCCCGTGACCCCGACGACCGGGATCTCCTGGCGCCGCAGGAATTCCAGCAATGTCCCGTGGTCGTCGTTCACCCGGAGGGGGTGAGCGGTGGCCCAGCGGCGAACGGGACCGAGCAGGTCGGCCGGGTACACCCGCAGCGCGATCCGTCCCGCCATGTCCCAGACCGTCTGGCGGCCGCGCCGAGACCGGATCCAGAGCTCGAAGGCCGTCTCTCGCGCCACCGCGGGCAGGGGGGTGGAGAGCTCGATCTCGATGCTCCCCTGCGGGGCCGCGTTCCTCGGGAGCGGCACCTCGATCAGGGCCCCGATGGGGACCGCGAGGTCGGCGGTCAACTGGACGAGCTGAGCGCGCAGGGTCAGCTCTCCCGGCTCGGACGCGTGGACGAGGAGGGGGACCGTCACCGTCCGGTCCCCGAAGAACCGATAGGGCTCGAGCGAGCCGGAGCGAGGGATGACCAGAACGGAGCTGGCGAGCGAGTCGGCGCACGTCCCCGCGCCAAGGGTCAGCGCACAAGCCAGCGCGACCGCCATGAGTCCTGTGTCCGGTGCGGCGCGATGCCTCCGCTCGCGGGCCCTCCGTGGAAGCCCTGCTGATCTCGGCCGCGGCGCCGTCGTCGCCCCGTCGCGTGTCACCACGGGATGTGTCTAACCCCTGGGCGAAGGCCGGCGCGCGGCGAGGTCGCGGATCATCTTGATGGTCTCGGGGCTCAGATGTCTCTCGCACTCACGCCGCTTCGCTTCGACGTCGGGATGCCGGGAGTGACTGGGCGCGCCGGGTCCGAGCCGGCTCAACTCGAGGTACGCGTGGTCGTAGCGCCCCTGAGCCAGGTAGGTGTTGGCCAGCCAGAGCCGGGCGAGATCGGTCAACGTCTCCTCGCGCGCGGCCTGCAGGAACTCGGCGAGCGCCTGGTTGTACCTGGCGCCGTAGTGGTAGCCGAGACCCCGCATGAAGTGCAGGTTGGCCACCGGCGCCTCGTCGATCTGGTCCGCACCCAGGGGGGGCAGGGGCCGGCCCGGCTCGCGGGTCAGTTTCCGGTAGAGCTCGCTCACAAGCCGGCCGGGTTGACCGGCCGGACCGCGGGCGTCCGCCGTGGCCGTCACGAATCCCGTCTCGATGTCGGCGGCCCGCATGCTGACGAGCAGGTCCTGCCCGTGCCTCACGACGCTGCCGCCGATCATCACCGTCGCCCCGAGGAGCCTGCCGATCTCGCGCCGCGCCTCCGGCGCCGTCAACCCCTCGAGCGTCAGGGACAGCTCGGCCAGCACCTGGTCCAGGTCCTGCCGGTCCACGACGGCGTGTTGGTCGGATCGGGACAGGGCGACGGCGAGGAGCGCCGGGAGCGCCTCCTCCAGGGGCTCCACGGAGGCGTCGGCGCGTGGATTGTCGAACGGCAGGATCCAGACGCGGGCCGGCCGAGCATCCGCCCAGGCGAGGTGGGCGGCCATCGCCGTCAGCAGGAGGGCACCGCCGGGAGCCCGCCAGAACCGCATCTATCGAGTGAGCCTCTCGTACAGGGCTCGCGAGCTGGTGGCCAGGAGCACGCGGTTCTGTTCCTCGAGGTCGAGGACGGGACGGATGCAGACGAGCGACGACTCACGAACGAAGCACTGAGCCTCCTCCGGGGGGTGCATGACCTGGAGGGGGGACTCGATCCGGCGCAGGTCATCGGGGGGCGAAGCCCTCAGCCACTTCACGAAGAGGTTGTTGAAGGCGACGGCGATGCCGATCTGTCGCTCCGAGACGGGGAAGGCCCACAGCCCGGTGGGCTGGCCGGGAAAGACTATCATCCCGGCGGGGCGCCACTGGATGCCGTCCGCGCTGCGACTGACGCGCAGCTCGGTGACGTGACGGTACGGCCGGCCATCGACCACGAAGTACCCGTGGAGCCAGTCGTCCCGCGTGTAGGGCTGGCGCTCGCCCGATGAGGTCTCGTAGACGGCCCACACCGTCCCGTCACCGGTCTTCACGAGAAGATTGCGATGGAGGTCTTGCGGGACGATCTTCCGGGGTGGACCCCAATTCCTCACGTCCTCCGAGTATCGAGCGAAGCCTTGCGCGAGCAGCATCACGTACCCCCGCCGGATGGGCACGACGTTGGTGGTCCGCTGGGCCGGCTCCACCTGCGGAGCGGCGTCCCCGGCGGGGGGGTCCTGGAAGAGCAGGCGCTGCGGCGCGTCCCATCGCAAGAGGTCCCGGGAGAAGGCCACGAACCGCCGCGCCGTTCTCTGGCTGGGCCCGCGCGCCCAGAGGAGGGCATATCGACCGTCGTGGGTCCGGACCAGCGACGGGTCGAGCTCCGGCTCGCGGGTGTTGATGGCGACCGGGAGATCCACCGTGAGCCGGGGGTCGTCGCGATGGACGATCCGGATGTCACCGTCCACCGCGTACACGAGCCAGTCTTCGGCATAGACATCGAGGGTGGGAGTGCCGGCGTACGCGACCGCTTGCGGCGGTCGGACCACGACCGCGCTCTCCCAGCCGGCCGCGTACCGGTCGATCAGCGTCCGACCCGCCGTGCCGCGTGGCGCCGCCGCGCCCGCTCCCGCCTTCGCGGTGACGGCCTTCTTTCGAGAGACCACGAACGAGACCTGCCACCGCACGATGTCGGGGCCATCCTTCGGCCCGAATCGCTGGTGGTGCAGCATCTCCGCCGGCGTGTTCTCGTACAGGCCGGGCCCCCAGCTGGTCCCGATCGAGAGGAGCTCCGTGCCGGGCGGCAGGGCGACCGTTCGATCGTAGCGGCCTTGCCGGGAAGCCCTGAGCTCCGTGAGGCGCCTGGAGAAGGAGAACCGCGGCGGCCACCCGACGGGATGCGGCAGGTCGACCCGGAAGGCGGCGATACCCGCGACCTCCGCCCGCAGGGTGACCGCATCGATCTGATGGCCCGGCGGCGCCGCGAAGTCGAAGTACTCGTAGCCCCGCCCCTCGTATCGGGAAGCCGTCCGGGCGCGCGCGTCCGGACGGGGATCCCGGAAGTCGCGCGCGAACACGAGGCGGTCCGTGACGACATTGAGCCGGTTGAGCCCGTTCAGGGCGTGGTTCCGGATCAGCTCGCCGGTTCTCGCATGATGACGCAGCAGCATGAAGTGGGCTTCCGTCCTGATGAGGTCGCCCGGCCCGCCGTCCGAGAGGGGGTGTCTGGTCAGGAAGCCGTACTCCTCGAGCAGCGCGTGGTACTGATCCAGCGACCGCTCGATCTCTCCGAGCCGCGCGTAGGCTCTCGCCAGCGTGCGACGGGCGCGGATCTTCCACATCAGCACCGAGGGCCCCGGAACCGGTTGCGTGACCCACTGGCCGTCGCGGAGCTCGGCGACGCCTCCCCGCGCCTGCTCCTCGGCCCTCCGCGCCAGCTCCGTGTCGATGTCGCCCGGCCACACCCGGTACCGGATGCTTCGGTCGGCGAGGATCGCCCCGAACGACTGGTAGCGTCCCGTTCCGTGGAGCTCGCCGATCCTGCCCAGGATGAGCTGCTTGGTCCGCGCGACCTCCGCCGTCTGGGCTTCGTGCCGCATCGCCAGGCGGAGAAGCGTCTCGAGGACTTCGACAGCCAGCCGCTGGTTGTCGAGCGCGTCGAGGGAGTGCTGGGCGGCCAGGAAGTAATACTCCAGAGCGCCCGGCACGTCGCCCGCCTCCTCGTACGATCGGGCGAGCGTTCGGGCGAAGAGAACGGCATGTTCGGCCTGCCCGAGCAGGTAGTACATCTCGAGCACGGCGGGGTAGGCCTTGTCGAAGGCACCGGAGTGCCGGGCCGCGTCGAGATAGTGGCCCAGCGCGTCGGGATACCGGCCGGCGTCGAAGGCTCCCATCCCGGCGTAGTAGGCCTTCGCCACGTCGATCGTCCTCGGGATCTCCTTCTCGAGGCCCTCGAGGCGGCCGGGATCGACACGCTGCGCCAGGGCGGCGAGAAGCGCCTCGCTGAGGGCCCGGGGGGCGGCGAGCACAGCGGTATGCCGATCGGCCCAGACCGCCCGGGCGAGAATCTGCTGGTCCGCGATGCGGATCAGGTGAACCTGGACGCTCAATCGATCCTCTTGCCGGGCGAAGCTTCCGAGTAGCAGGAGCTGCGCCTTGGCCAGGCCGCCTTGTCGGACGGCCGTCTGGACGTCGACGAGACCGCTCGCCGCGAGACCGTGTTCCTTCAGGATGTCCCTCAGGCGGCGGCGCTCGACGACCTGATACGGACCGAGCCGGTTCATGGTGCCGATCATCATGTCGGCGAGGCCCTGCTGGAGCCAGTCCAGGCTCGCGTCGTCGCCCAGCCGGTTGAAGTCGAGGATGCACAGGGTCTGCACGGGCGTCGGAGCCGGGGCTCTTCCGAGGACCCCCTGGGCCGCCGCGGCGTCCGGCAAGACTGCCAGCAGTGCCACCAGCAGACTGGCGCGGTAGGGACCCATGCTCCTTAGACCGTGAGCGGTCATAGGAGTTCCCAGGCTCGAACCGCTATCGGACACCGGCCGGAGCCCATTTACCGCGGAGCTACAGCAAGAAGCGTTCCTTTCTGCGGGCCCGAGTCGCCCCGCCGAGACGACCCATCGGCGTGAGCGCCGTCCGCTCCTCGCGAACGCCAGGCTGGGCGTGAAGATCTGCCGTCATGGGGCTGTCGACGAACCCGGGAAGGACGGCGTTCCCATCGATCCTGCGTTGTCACGCGATGCGTGCGCGCGGTCCGGCGCGGCTGCGGGTGGAAGTGGTGCAGGGATCTCGAGCGCGGGTCCTCATGTCGTGGAAGGGTCGGCGCAGGAGCGACGAGCCGGGGGAACGGCTATGCCGGCGGCCTCGGGGCCTTGAACCGCGGGAGCAGTTCCTCTTCCAGGAGGCGCGTGTGGAGGTGGCCCGCGCGCCACTCTGGCGAGTCGACGACCTTCATCAGGAGTTCGCGCGTGGTGCGCACGCCCTCGATCCGGAGCTCGCCGAGAGCGCGGAGCATCCGGGCCGTGGCGTGCCGGCGGTCGCGGTCCCAGACGATGAGCTTGCAGAGCATGGGGTCGTAGTAGATCGAGACCTGGGAGCCCTGCGCCACCCCGGCGTCCAGCCGCACGCCGGGCCCCGAGGGGGGCTGGAACGTCGCGATCCGGCCCGTCGAGGGCAGGAAGTTCCGGTCGGGATCCTCGGCGTAGATGCGACACTCGATCGCATGGCCGCGCGGGCGCACGTCGTCCTGGCTCACGCTCAGCGGTGAGCCGGCGGCGACGCGGAGCTGCTCGCGGACGATGTCGATGCCGGTCACCATCTCGGTGACGGGGTGCTCGACCTGGATGCGCGTGTTCATCTCGAGGAAGTAGAAGCGGCGGTCCGGGCCGAGCAGGAACTCGATGGTCCCGGCGTTGTAGTAGCCGATGGCGCGCGCGAGCCGGAGCGCGGCCTGGGCCATCTCCTCGCGGAGCGGTTCGTCGACGGCCGGGGACGGCGTCTCCTCGACGAGCTTCTGGCTGCGCCGCTGGAGCGAGCACTCTCGCTCGCCGAGGTGCACGGAGTTGCCGTGACGGTCGGCGATCAGCTGGATCTCCACGTGGCGGGCGCCGGTGAGGAACGTCTCCAGGTAGACGGCGCCGCTGCCGAACATGGCCTGACCGAGGCGGGCGGCCGCCGTGTAGGCCCGCTCGATCGCCGCCTCGTCGCGCACGATGGTCATGCCGATGCCACCCCCGCCCGCCGCCGGCTTGAGCATCAGCGGGTAACCCGTTTTCTCTGCCAGGTGCCGGATCTCGTCCGGTCCCTCGACCGCGTCCGATCCGGCGAGCAGCGGCACGCCCGCTTCCGCGGCGAGGCGGCGGGCGGCGAGCTTGTCGCCCATGAGAGCGATGCTGGCGCTGCTCGGCCCGATGAAGGTCAGCCCGGATTCCTCGATCCGGCGCACGAACTTGAAGTTCTCGGCGAAGAAGCCGTAGCCCGGGTGGATGGCCTGGGCGCCCGTCTCGGCCGCGACCTCGAGGATCCGCTCGACGTTCAGGTAGCTCTCGGTCACCTTCGGGCCGCCGATCTCGCGGACCTCGTCGGCGAGCGCGGTGTAGGGGCTCTCGCGGTCGGCCTCGGAACAGACGGCGACGGTCGCGATCCCGCTCTCGCGACAGGCGCGCAGCACGCGGGCCGCGATCTCGCCGCGGTTGGCGACCAGGACCTTGCTGAACGTCATGCGGGACGGGGGGCGGGTCGCCGAATCGGGCTCGTCGCGCGCATCCCGGCCTACGCCGGGCGCATCGTGGCCAGCACGGCGCCCATGTCGACCTCCTGGCCCTCGCTGACGAGGATCGATTCCACGGTGCCGGCCTGCTCCGCCGTCACCGCGATCTCGGTCTTCATCGACTGGAGCACGACCACCGGGTCACCCTCCGCGACGGCAGTTCCCGCCGGGGCGGGGACGCTCGCGACCAGGCCCGGAACCGGGGCCACCACCTCCACCGAATCTGCCATGTCTTCCTCCCGTTTCGCAGGCCGCTGAAAAAGGGCCATCTGCGGCGTTGGCTCGGTCGCTCCTCCCTGCGGCGTACAGGAGTACGCCTCAGTCGTCGCG
>CAZWXA010000039.1:0-16349 GCA_964637755.1 uncultured bacterium
TAATCGATCTTCTGCTCGGTGAGCCTCGCGCGGATCTCGTCCCTCGTCATGGAGCGCCTTTCGGGGTCGGGGGGAGCGAGCGCCGCTCCGCCCCGACTCCCCCCCACCGCCTCGTGGTCGATTCCCTCACGCCCGCTCGATCAGGGTCGGGGGGAGCGAGCGCCGCTCCGCCCCGCCTCCCCACAGCCGTCTCAGTGGGAGACGGCCGCCGCGGCCTTCTCGCCGAGCAGGCGGCGCTCGGCAAACCGCGTGAGGGAGAACGGCTTGATGAGGTCCGGTGTCCGGCCGGTGGCGATCAGCTCGGCGGTCCGGCGGCCGGCGACCGGCCCGGCCTTGAAGCCGTACGTACCCCACCCGACGTCGAGGTAGAACCCCTTCACCCCCGGGACCTCGCCCATGATCGGCGAGAAGTCCGGTGTCATGTCGCAGATTCCCGCCCATTGCCGCAGGACGCGCACGTCCTTGAGGCAGGGGAGGAGCTCGAGCGCATGATGCGCGGTGCTCTCGAGGAACGGCAGTGTCGAGCGATGGTTGTAGGACGCGTACGGATCGATCTCCGAGCCGATCACGCACTCGCCGCGGTCGGTCTGGCTCACGTACACGTGCAGGTTCGCGGACACGATGACCTTGTCGAGAAACGCCTTCAGCGGCTCGGTCACGAAGGCCTGCAGCGGATGGGTGGTGATCGGTAACCGGATTCCCACCATCTTCGCGATGGTCGAGCAGAAGCCGGCCGTCGCGTTGAGGACGGCCGCGGCCCTGATGTCCCCGCGGGTCGTCCGCACGCCCGTCACCTGCCCGTTCGCCGTGTCGATCCCCGTCGCCTCCGTGAAGGGGTGGAGATCGACGCCGAGGCGGTTCGCGCCCCGCGCGTAGCCCCAGACCACGGCGTCGTGGCGGATGATCCCGCCGGGCGGGTGGTAGAGCGCGGCCTGGACCGGGAAGCGGGGCCGATCGGTCAGGTCCAGCGCGGGCGCGAGCCGGCGGATCTCGTCGCGCCAGACCAGGCGGCTCTGCACCCCGCAGAGCTGGTTCACGTCGGCGCGAACGCGGAGCCCGTTGACCGCGCTGTCGGTATGGGCGAGCGTGAGGTGCCCCTGCTGCGAGAAGAGCACGTTGTAGCCGAGGCGGGCCGAGAGCTTCTCGTAGAGCTTCACGGACTCGTCGTAGAACGCCACCCCTTCCGGGGTCCGGTAGTTCGAGCGGATGATCGCCGTGTTCCGCCCGCTCGCCCCCGCGCCGAGGTAGCTCTTCTCGATCACGGCGACGCGCGTGACCCCGCGCTCGGCCAGGTAGTAGGCGGTCGCGAGCCCGTGGACCCCGCCGCCGATGATCACGACGTCGTAGCGGTCGCGGAGAGGGCGCGCCGTCCACATGCGAGCGGTCCGGAAGAGCTGGAACACGGGCTAGCCCTCCATCAGGAGGGCATGGGCGGCAGCGCCGACCGGGACGAGTCCGAGGTCGCGGCCGCCCTCGACGAGGGCCATCCACACCGACTCGCCGTACTCGCGCGGGACCATCAGGCGGAAGGCCGGCAGGGACAGCCGGTCGAGCCCGATGACCACGGCCCACACCCCTGCGACCTCGCCCAGCAGCAGCGTCAGCGGCTCGACGGCTGCGGAGAGGTCGAGCGGCGAGAATCGGGCGAGCAACCGCGGACCTGACGGGCCGAGCACGTCGACGGCGGCGAACGAGGCGGCCACGTCCGTGACGTGGGCGCAGCCCGCGCCGTCGGTCGCCCGGGTGAGCAGCCCCCAGACTGCGGTTGCGTCTCCGGCACTCGTCAGAACCAGCAGCTCGTCCGGTGCCAGACGGCACAGCAGCGCGCCGGCACCGTCGAGCCGGACACGCGCCGCCCGGCCGGGCCCGGGGGCCCCGCCGCCCGTCGCCTTTGCCATCACCGCATCGACCGCATCCCCTCGCACGCGGATCTTGCCGCCGGCGCTGACGTCGGCCAGCCCGACCCCCACCCGCGCCGCCCGGACCTCGTCGGCAGCCGACGAGTACGCGTCCGCCACCTTCCAGCCGCTGTCGTCACGGAAGCGTGCGCCGAGCGCCGCCTGCAGCCGGTACATCGCCGTCGCGCGTGCCGGAGAGAACGCCTTCATGAGCGGACCGGATCCGGATGACACGAAGCGCGACGAGTGGTGCACACCGCAGAGACCGCCGTCACGAGCGGAGCCGCCCGCCGTCCGGGTCATGGAACGGCCGGGTCACGACCCGCGCGGTGCGCGTTCCCCCATCGACCCGGACGTCGAACGAGGCGCCCTCGCGCGCCAGTGCTTTCGGGAGCCAGGCCATGCCGATCCCGCGCCCGAGGTAGGCGCTCCACTTCGCGCTGGTCACGCGGCCGATGGGGCGGCCGTCCGCGACAACGGCTGCGCCCTCGCCGGGGAGCGGACCCCCGGCCGCCAGCTCGAACCCGGCGAGCCGCTGCTCGCCGCCGCCGGCGCCCGCGGCGAGGAGGGCGTCCCGGCCCACGAAATCCGGCTTGTCGAGCTTCGCGATCCAGCCGAGGCCGGCGTCCAGCGGATTGGTGAGCGCGTCGGTGTCGTGGGACACGATGGCGAACTGCTTCTCCAGGCGCAGCACCCGCTGGGCCTCGACACCGAAGGGCCGGACCCCGAACGGCGCCCCCGCCTCCATCAGCGCGTCCCACATGTAGTCGCCGAAATCGGCGGGGAAGTGGATCTCGTAGCCGAGCTCGCCCACGAACCCGATCCGCTGGAGCAGGCTCGGAACCCCCGCCACCTGCCCCTCCTTCACCGTCAAGTAGGGAAACGCGCCGGGTGACAGGTCGAGGTCGGTGATCTCCGACAGCAGCGACCGCGACCGCGGCCCCGCCACGTTGATCGCCGCGAGGGCGCCCGTCAGGTTCGTGACGTGGGCGCAGCGGCGGCTCCCGGCGAGCCACCACTCGAACCACTGCTCGATCGCCTCGACGCTGCCGGTCGTGGTGGTGACGAGATAGCGGTCCTCCCGGATCCGCGCCACGACGCCGTCGTCGAGGATGATGCCCGCGTCGTCGCACATCACCCGGTACCGGACGCGCCCCGGCGCGAGATCCGAGAAGCGGTTGGGATGGAGCCAGTCGAGGAACGCGGCCGCGTCCCGCCCCGTGAGATCGAGCTTGCCGAGGGTGCTGACGTCGATCAGGCCGACCGCCTCGTGCACCGCCCGGCACTCCTCGTCGACGGAGCTGTACACGAGCGGCCGCTTCCACGCCCCCATGTCCATGAGGCGCGCGCCGGCCTCGACGTGGCGGTGGTGCATCGGCGTGCGCTTCACGGGCTCCGCCAGCCGGGCGGCGAGCGCGCCGAGCGGGACAGGCTGGATCGGCGGGCGCGCGGTCGTCGTGCCCGTCTCGGCGAGCGTGCGGCCCGTGATGCTCGCGAAGAGATCGATCGCGGGGCGATGGCACATCTTCCCCTGACAGGGCCCCATCGTGACCGTCGTGTAGCGCTTCAGCGTCTCGATGTGGTCGAAGCCCTCGGCGATCGCCTGCCGGACGTCCTTCTCCGTCACGTCCTCGCACAGGCACACGAACTTCTTCGCCCCGGCGAGCGGGGCCGCCGCCACGGCTCGCCGACCGCGATCCGGGCCATCCGGGGCCGCGCGCGCGCGGAGCACGGCGACGCGCGCGCTCAGGCCCGCGTCAGCGCCCTTTGCCCCCAGCGCCTTGTCGCCCAGTTTGGAGGCGTGCTCACCCGCCGAGATCGGACCCGCGCCGGCGCCCTTCGCGCTCAGCGCCGCCTCGGCGCCGGCCAGCCGGCCGGACGCGATCACCTCCTCGAGTCCCTCGGCTCCCGTCACTTCCCCCGCGGCGAAGACGCCCGGGGGGAGCAGCGCCGGCACGAGCCGGCCGTTGCCGTCGGCCGGCCGCAGGCGGCCGCCCGCCTGGCCGATGAGACCCGCCGCCGGCTCGAAGCCGGTCGTGACGCAGACGAGGTCGCAGGCAATCTCCCGCGGCCCCGCGCCCGACTCGGCGCCGCCGATGAGCGCGCCGGCAACCCGGCCGCGGCCGCTGGCCTTCAGGACCGTCTGCCCCGTCAGCAGCGGGACGCCCGCCGACCGGAGCTCGACAGCCGGGGGCGACTCGACCGTGGCCCGCGCGTCGGCCACCGCGACGACGTCGAGGCCGCCGGCGCCGAGGTCCAGCGCCATCTCGAGGCCACGGTCGTCGGCCGAGACGACAACCGCGCGGGTGCCTGGCCGGACGCCGTACAGGACCTGGAGGCGCTGCGCCCCCGAGCCGAGCATGACCCCCGGCAGGTCGTTGTTCTGGAAGATGAGCGGATGCTCGAATCCACCCGTCGCGACCACGGTCCGATGCGCGCGCAGCTTGACGAATCGCCGCCCCTCCAGCACGCCGAGCAGGCCGTCCTCGTAGAGGCCGAACGCGGTGGCATCGGAGAGGACGCGAATCCGGCCCTCGCGGGCGACCTGCTCGGCGAGCTCGGCCGCCACTTCCCAGCCCGCGCGCCCGCTCCGCTCCCCGGGGGCGACGGGGCGCAGGCGCGCGAGAAGCCGCCCACCGAGGCGCGGTTGATCGTCGACGAGCACGACGGCGGCCCCTGCGGCCGACGCCTCCAGCGCTGCCGCCATGCCCGCCGCGCCCCCGCCGACCACCGCCACGTCCGCGAAGAGGTGCTCGCGCTCGTACTCGCCGGGGGGTTCGGAGGGAAACGCGATCTCCCCGAGCCCGGCCAGGCGCTTCAGCACCCGCTCGTAGGTCGGCCAGAGGCGCCGCGGGTGGATGAAGGTCTTGTAGTAGAAGCCGACGGGCAGCAGCGGGTGGAGCCTGTCGAAGATCGCGAACACGTCGCGCTCGAGCGACGGCCAGGCGTGCTGGGGCGCAACCCGCATCCCGGGCCGCGCCGGCTCAACACAGGCGCGCACGTTCGGGACGCCACCGACGTTGACGAGGCAATTCGGACAGAGGCCGGCACAGCACAGGAGGCCGCGCGGCCGGTGGTACTTGAAGCTGCGGCTCACGATCCGCACGCCGGCCGCGTGAAGCGCCGAGCCGACCGTGTCACCCTCGAACGCCCTCACCGTCCGGCCCGCGAACGGGAACTCGAAGGCCTTGGACCGGTCGATGCGTTGCGCCGGATGGGGTGGGAGGCGATCGCCGCTCATGGTGCCGTTGGTTCCGGGTTCACGGCCCCAGGCCTCGCCGGCGCCGGTCGTGTCCCCTCCGGCCTGGCCACCCCTGGTCCCGTCCCCCGCGGGCTGGCCACCCCGGGGCTCGTCACCTCCGGCTCCCCGCCGGGCCAGAAGGTGCGCTCCACCGCATTCGAGACGGTGTCGCGCACGGCCAGGAACCAGCGGCGGCAGCCCATCCGGTGATACCACCACTCCTGCTGGCTGCCGGCCGCGTTGACGCGGAAGTACAGGTACTCCGTCCAGACCGCAGGCGCAGACCCGGGGGGAGGGCGACTGGACCGCTCGCCGCCCCAGCGGAACTCGTACACGTCCCGCGGGCCGCACTGCGGGCACGGCAGCAGGAACGACATCAGGCCTCGCCCGGTCCGGGGTCGCCGGCACCCATCCACGCGGGCATCAACGAGACCGCCCGGGGAACGACATCAGTCATGGGCCGGTCCGGACTCGTGGGCTCGTCCCGGGACCCAGCGGGTGCCCACGAGCGGGAGCCCGGTGATCGCCGCCGCTTCCACCGTCAGGGGCCGCAGGTCTTCGGGCTCGAGGTCGTGCACGTCGGCCTTGCCGCAGGCGCGCGCGAGCATCTGGATCTCGAGCGTCATCGCGTGGAGGAAGTTCGCGACGCGCTCGGCCGCCTCGTCGATCGGGAGCCGCTTCATCAGCTCGGGATCCTGCGTGGTGATCCCGACCGGGCAGCGGCCGGTATGGCAGTGGTGACAGGCGTAGGGCTCGGTCCCGAGCGCGTGGTAGTCCTCGAGGTGGAGGGGCTTGTTGCAGTTGAGCGCGATCAGCGCGGCGGTGCCGATGTACACCGCATCCGCGCCGAGCGCGAGCGCCTTGGCGGCGTCGACACCGGACCGGATGCCGCCCGCGATGACGAGCTGCACCCGGCCGTAGAGGCCGAGATCCTGCAGCGCCTGGCGCGCCTCGCACACGGCGGCGAGGGTCGGGATGCCGGTGTGGTCCTGGAGGATGTCGGGCGAGGCCGCGGTGCCCCCCTCCATCCCATCCACCACGACGACGTCGGCGCCCGCCTTCGCCGCCAGCTTGACGTCGTCGTAGACACGAGTGGCGCCGAGCTTGACGAAGATCGGCACCTGCCAGTCCGTCGCCTCCCGCAGCTCCTCGATCTTGATGATCATGTCGTCCGGCCCGAGGAAGTCGGGATGGCGGGCGGGGCTCCGTTGATCGACCCCGGCCGGGAGGTCGCGCGCCGCCGCGATCTCGGGTGACACCTTCGAGCCCAGCAAGACACCGCCGGTGCCCGGCTTGGCCCCCTGTCCGATCGTCAGCTCGATGGCGTCGGCGGCGCGGAGGTGATGGACGTTGATACCGTAGCGGCTTGGCAGCACCTCGTAGATCAGCACGCGGGAGTGCTCGCGCTCGGCCGGGAGCATGCCGCCGTCGCCCGTGGTCGTCGAGCTGCCGACCCGCCGCGCCCCCTGGGCGAGCGCGACCTTTGCGTTGTAGGAGAGCGCGCCCCAGCTCATCCCCGTGATCATCACGGGGATCTCGAGCTCGATCGGCTTCCTGGCGTGCCGCGTCCCCAGCACGGTTGTCGTGCTGCACCGCTCGCGGTAGCCCTCGAGCGGCACCCGCGTCAACGAGCACGTGATGAACGTCAGATCGTCGAAGGAGGGCAACGGGCGCGGGCGGAGCGTGCCGAACCCGCGGAAGCGGTAGCGGCCCAGCTCGGCCTTGACGTGGATGTCGTCCATCACGTCGGGGCGGAAGATCTGGCTCGGCCGCAGCGGCTTCAGAACGCCGCCTTCCACGTCTCCAGCTCCTTCTTGTCGTAGTTCCAGAGCTTGCGGCCGGCCACGATCTTGCGGAAGGCGTGCGGCCCCGCCACGTCATGCCGCGCCAGGGTCGCCCGGATCTCCTCGAGCTCCTCAGCGGGCGCGTCGGACACCACGGCGTCGTTCCCGGGCGCGGCGATCGCGCCGCCGACGTAGACCACCCCCTCGTACATGGAGTCGGCGATCGCCTCGCCGGCGTCGCCGCAGATGATGATGGTCCCGCGCTGCATCATGAAGCCCGTCATGTAGCCGGAGCCTCCCCCGATCACGAGCAGCCCGCCCTTCATCGCGATGCCGGCGCGCGCGCCCGCGTCGCCCCGCACCACGACCGTACCGCCGCGGATCGACGCGGCGGCGCTGTTGCCGGCGTTGCCATCGACGATCACCGTGCCCGACATGAGGCACTCGGCCAGGCCCCAGCCGGCGGAGCCGCGGACCTCGAGCCGAACGCCGTCGCTCATGCCGCCACAGTAGTAGCCCACGGGGCCGTCGATCACGATCCTGACGTCGTGCAGGACCGCCACCGCGAGGTTGTGCCGCGCGCCGGGATGGCGCACGAGCACCTCGCCCGCTCCCGCCGCGATGTGCCGCCGGATCGCCTCGTTGATCTGGCGGACCGAGAGACCGTCGCCGTCGAGGGTTGCCGTCCCCGTCCCGCTGCTCGATCCTTCCCGTGGCCCCTCGCCCCGCGGCGGGCTCGCCGGGCTCACGGCCTGGTCGTGCGGGAGGAGGCGCCGCGTCCTCACCCGGGCCGGCCGGCGCCGTGTCATCGAGATTCCATCCGGCCCGCGCTCAGGCCGCCCGTCGCGTCCGGCTCGCGCCGGTCCCCGCGCGGCCGCCTCGCCGCGACCACCGCCGGGCGCCGACTTCCCACACCGCAACGGCGCCGGCGCCGGCCTCACGCGCGACGTGGGGGCCGGGCAGCGCGGCCTCGAGCGCGATCTCCTCGTTGGCGATGGCGATCGCCACGGCGCTCTCCCCGACGATGAGCGGCTTCAGACAGAACCGGTCCTTGGCGAAACCGAACTCGCCGGACGTCGCGGCCAGGTAGCTGAAGCTCCCGTCGAGTTCTCGCACCGACGCCTCCAGCGCCTCCCGGAGCGACGCTCCCTGGCCAAGCTTCCGGGCCAGGTAGATCCCGATGATCTCGGAGTCGTTCTCGGTGTAGAAGCGGACGCCGTCCTGTTCGTACATCCGGCGGAGCCGGTGGTAGTTGGTGATGTGACCGTTGTGGACGACGGCGAGGTCCGGCGTGCCGTGGGCCCAGAAAGGCTGGGAGTGCGACAGGTCCACCCGGCTCTCGGTAGACAGCCGCGTGTGGCCGAGGCCGTGAGTCCCCCGGAGCGCCGACACCTTGAACTCGGCTTCGAGGTTCCCGGGAGTGCCGATCTGCTTCACGATCTCGAGCCGCCGGCCGACGCTCACCACCTCGACGTCACCGCCGTCGGCCTCGATCGCCTGCAGCAGCGGGGACGGCTCCACGTTCGCGACCTCGAGGCGGACGAGGGCGCCCTGCGTCTCGAAACGGACCACCCGCCCCAGGCGGCGGGCGCGCTCGAGGACCCGCTTCGGCGCGCTCGTCTTGACCCGCGCGATCAGGCCGTCCGCGACCGGCCCCCAGAGCGCGACGCCGGAGGAATCCGGCCCCCGGCAGGCGAGCGCCGCGAGCATGGCGAGCAGCGTCGCGCCCACCGGCGCATCCGCCTCTCCCCTGTCGAAGTACCCGACGATCCCGCACATCGCACTGTCCCTCGCGCGCTCGCGGCCGCGCGCCGTCTCGCCGCCCGCACGGCCTCGGTGAGTACCGGCGTCCCCGTGTGCAACTCGAAGACATCGGGGCCAAGGCCAGCCAGGAAACTCGATCGCGAAGCCGAACCGGCCGGACGTGAACATGGCGGCGCCGACGCTCCAGACGGCCGGCCGCGCCGAGGACGATACCATCAGCCCGGTGAAGTTGTCGAGTTCGTTCAGGAACTGGTTCCCGGCCGGCCCCTTATCTCCCGGCTGGCCTCGCTGTAGACTACCCTCCCATGGCCCCACCATCGCCCTGGCCCGACGGCGCCGCCGTTGCCGTCATGCTCACCTTCGACTTCGATGCCGAGAGCGGCTGGCTCTCGCGCGATCCGGCGCACAAGGACCGCCCGGGCGTCCTCTCGCAGGGCATCTCCGGCGCCAAGGTCGGCGTGCCGCGGCTCCTCGAACTGCTCGCCGCCGAGGGGGTGCCGGCGACCTTCTTCATCCCCGGCTGGGTCGCCGAACGCCACCCGGAGCCGAGCCGGATGATCCGAGACGCCGGCTTCGAGCACTGGCTCGCTCGCGCGCGAGCCGGGGGTCCCCGGTCGACTTGACGTCGAGCAGACCCCCTGTAGAGGTCGCGCGGACGGCCCCCGGGTCCGCGCTGACCCAGCGCGCGGTGACCCTCGGTCTCCTCGCGATCGTGGGACTGGCACTCCTCGTCCGGCTCCTCCACTTCGTCGCCATCGCGCGGACCGCGTTCCCGGACATCCCACGCGCCTTCCCCAACTCCGACATGCACGCCTTCCTGCGCTGGGCGGAGATGATCCTCGCCGGCGACGTCCTCGGGCGCGACACCTACCACCCCTACAACGACTGGATGGGGGAGATCGCCCCGATCGAGGACTGGTACCGATGGTGGGGCGGCAAGGAGATCTTCCAGCAGACCCCGCTCTACGCCTACTGGGTCGCCGCGCTGCTCGGGATCTCCGGGGGCTCCCTCCGCGTCGTCCTCCTCGTCCAGCTCGTGCTCGGAGCGCTCCAGCCGCTCGTGATGTTCGCGCTCGCCCGCCGCCTCTTCGACGCGCGAGCCGGGCTCGTGGCCGCGGCGCTGACGGCCCTCTACGGCCCGTTCGTCTTCCACCAGGGGACGATGCTCCGGGACTGGCTGCCACCGCTCCTCGAGTTGCTGGCGGTGTGGCTCCTGCTGAGGGCGCGCGCGACGGACCGCCGGGCCGACTGGGCGCTCGCCGGCGCGACGACGGGCGTGGCGTTTCTCGCGAAGGAGAGCATCCTCCTGTTCCTGCTGCTCGCCCTCCTGTGGGTGCTGTGGGAGTCGCGCGTAAGGCTCACGACCGCCGTGGTGCCCGCCGCATGTGTGCTCGCCGGGTTTCTCGTCGCGGTGTCTCCGCTGGTCGTCCGGAACGCCCTCGTCGGCGCGCCGCTCCTCGCCGCCTCGAACCGTGCCGCGGAGGGCATCATCATCGGCAACGCCGCAGACGCCTACCCGATCGCGTCTGTCATTCCGCCCTCCGTCGGGGTGATCCTCCGCCGGACCGATGGGCGGCTCCCGGCCGTGGCGCGGGAAACACTCGCGACCTACCAGGGCCACTGGGGGGCGTTCCTCGCGATGCTCCTGCTCAAGGCCCGCGCGCTGGTCGATCCGCTGGAGACCCCGAACAACCTCTCCTTCCAGTACAGCCTCGAGATCTCCCCGGTCCTCCACATCACGCTCCGCTACGGCGCCATCCTCCCCCTCGGGCTCGCGGGCGTGGCCCTCGTGCTGGACCGCTGGCGGCGCCACCTGCTGCTCGCGCTCTACGGCCTCACCGTCGTCGGCGGACTCCTGGCGACGGGCGTCCTCGGCCGGTACCGTCTATCCCTGGTCGCGGTTCTCGTCGTGTACGCGGCGGCCGGCGCCGTCCGCGCGTTCGATGCGCTCCACGCGCGACAGGTCGGGCCCGCCGTCGTGTTCGTCGGGCTCGTGGCCGCGGCGGCGGCGATCCAGCAGTTCGTGGCCCCCATCCCGCGGCTGCGCGAGGATCCTGGGATGGGCTTCATTTACGCCCCGGAGTACCATGTGGCCGCTTCGATCTACACGAAGGAGGGACGGTGGGATCGCGCGGTCGACGAGATGACGCGGCTCCGCCTCCGGATCGACCGCCACCAGGTGTCGGCCGGATACCGGCAGGCGGCCGCCACGGCGGCAGTGGTGGAGGGCGACTACCGAGCGGGGTGGGCGCGGCACCTGCTCGAGCAGCAGCGGCCGGACGAGGCCCGGCGGCAGGTCGAGGAGGTGGAGCGGCTCTACGCCCGCCGCCCGGAGGACAGCCGCATGCACTACAACCTCGGTGTGCTCTACAGCAAGCTCGGTGACCTCCCGCGCGCGCGGGCGCGGTTCGAGCGGTTCCTCGCGCTCGAGCCCCACGGGGACCGCGCGGACCGAGTCCGCGCCCTTCTCGCCCGGCGGTTCGAAGCGCCGTGACAACGCCGTCGATCTCGACCGACTACGACCAGGGCTGGGGCCGCTGGAACGACATGATCCGTTACTCCCCCGCGCCGTTCCACCGGCGCCGGCTCATTCTCGACGCCCTCCGGACGGTCCCGTTCCGGAGCGTCCTCGACGTCGGCTGCGGCAACGGCGAGACCCTGGCGGCCGTGGCGCGGGAGCACGCGGCCGAGCTGGTGGGCGTCGATCTCTCGCCCGTGGTCGTCGAGCAGAACCGCGCGCGGTTCCCGGCCCTGCGCTTCTTCGTCCTCGACATCGAGGCGGGCGCGCTCGACCGCACCTTCGACGTCGTGATCTGCTCGGAGGTTGTCGAGCACTGCCGGGATCCCCTGCGGGCGCTCCGGCACCTGCGCGCGATGACCGGCCGTCACCTGATCGTCACCGTCCCCGCCGGCCCGCGCTTCGCCATCGATCGCGCGATGGGACACCACCGGCACTTCGAGCCGCGGGCGCTGGGGCAAGCGCTCGCCGACAGCGGCTTCGCCGTCGAGCGGATGACACGCTGGGGCTTCCCGTTCCACTCGCTCTACAAGCTCGCGATCAACGCGACCCCCGAGCGGAGCCTGCGGACATTCGCGAGCGGCACCTACGGCGCCCAGCAGAAGGTGATCGGCACGGCCCTGCGCGGGCTCTTCTACCTGAGCGCGCCGAACCGCGGCTGGCAGCTCGTCGCGGTCGCCCGGACGGCCTGAGCGGCGGCGATGTGCGGGATCTTCGGCGTCCTGGCCCCGCGCGCCGCGGGCCTCACGAGCGAGGCCGCCCGCCGCGCCCTCGCCGACCTCGCCCACCGCGGGCCCGACGACGAGGGCTGGTACGAAACGCCCGAGATCGTGCTCGGCCACCGCCGACTCAGCATCATGGACCTCTCGAGCGCCGGCCACCAGCCGATGGCGAACGAGGACGGGACGGTCTGGCTCACCTTCAACGGCGAGATCTACCGGTTCCGGGAGGTGCGGGAGGATCTCGAGCGCCTCGGCCACGTCTTCCGCTCCCACGCCGACTCCGAGGTGCTGATCCACGGCTGGGAGGCGTGGGGGTCCGAGGTCCTCGAGCGCGTCGACGGCATGTTCGCCTTCGCGCTCTGGGACGCGCGCGCGCGGACGCTCCTGCTGGCCCGCGATCGCCTGGGCAAGAAGCCGCTCTTCGTCGCCCGGCGGGGCGCGACGCTCGCGTTCGCCTCTCAGATCCGCCCGCTCGTGACCTGCGGCCTCGCGGAGCCCGTGATCGACCCCGAGGCGCTCCGCGGCTACCTCTTCGCCAACTACGTGCTCGGGCCGCGCACGGTCTTCCGCGGGGTCGAGCTGCTCCCGGCGGGGTCGTGGCTCCTCTGCCGGAACGGCGCCGTGTCGACGGGCCGCTACTGGGACCTGGCGCGGGCGGCGCGCGCCCTCGACGGCAACGATCCGCAGCGGGTGTTCGAGGCGACGCTCGCGGAGGCCACACGGGCCCGGCTCGTGAGTGACGCCCCGCTCGGGATCTTCCTGAGCGGCGGCCTCGACTCCGCCGTTGTCGCCGCGCTCGCCCAGCGCGACGGCGGGCGCCGGCAGTCGACGTTCAGCGTCGGTTTCGAGGACCCGTCCTACGACGAGAGCCCGAAGGCGGCCAGGGTCGCGGCGCGCCTGGGGACCGCGCACCACGAGGTGGTGTGCCGGCCCGAGGACGTCCCCGACCTCCTTCCGTGGCTCACGCGGAGCGCGGACCACCTGCTCGCCGACCAGTCGATGATCCCGCTGGCGAAGCTCGCCCGGGAGGCGCGGCGCTCGGTCAAGGTCGTGCTGACCGGCGACGGTGGCGACGAGCTGCTCGCCGGGTACCCGACGTACCGGGCCCTGCGCGTCGCGGCCGCCTACATCCGGGCCGTGCCGCGGCCGCTGCGCGCGGTCGCCGCCGGGCTCGCCGACCGTCTGCCCGCGAGCTCGGGGAAGATGGCGCCCTCGATGCTGCTCGCGCGCTTCCTCCGGGCGACGACCGGTTCGCTCGCCCGGGCCCACGCGAGCTGGCGGACGATCCACACCCACGAGGAGATCGACGGCCTGCTCGGCGGCCGGTGGGGCGGCGTGGAGGAGTGGCGGCCGCACGCGGAGCGGCTCGACCTCGCGCCCGGGTGGCCGCTGATCAAGGCCGCCGTGCACGCGGACATCGCGACGTTCCTCGTGGACTCCATCCTGGCGAAGGTCGATCGGGCGACGATGGCGTTCGGGCTAGAGGCGCGCTCGCCGCTCCTGGACTCGCGCCTGATGGCGCTGGCCTTCGGCACCTTTCTCGCCGCGCCGGAGCGGTACACGCCCAAGGTCCCGCTCCGGCGGCTGGCCGTCGCGCTCCTCGGCGCCGAGCTGGCGTCGGTAAGGAAGGAGGGGTTCCAGACGCCCTTCGCCGCCTGGTTCGCCGGTCCGCTGCGCGACTATGCGCGGAGCCAGCTCGAGAGCCTGACGGCCGCGCTCCCCGACGTCCTCGACAAGGACGTGCTGCTCCGGATCGAGGCCGAGCACGCCGCGCGCCGCCGCGACCATTCCCTCAAGCTCTGGAGCCTGGTGGCCCTCGCCGAGTGGTGCCGGGTCTATCCCGGCCTCCGGCTTGCTGGATGAGGCCTTCCGGGGCACAGTTGTGCTGAGCACCAGGGGCGATCAGGGAGGGGTTCGCGATCTGCGCTGAGATCGTGCGTGGCGTCCGGGCAGGCGACGTGCCGTTCGTCGCCTCGACGGCGATGGAAGGAGCGGAGAACTACTACCGGTGGCAGCTCGAGCTGGTGGGCACGCACGTGACCGCGCGCGTGATCGAGATTGGATGCGGCGTGGGAGAATTCACGCGCCTCCTGCTCGGGCGGGACAAGGTCGTGTCGATCGATCGGGACCCGGTGGTGATCGACTACGTGCGGGCACGCCTCGGCGCGCCCCCCGAGTGGGAGGGCGTCGTCGCCGATGCCTGCGACGAGACACTGCCCGACCGGCTCGCCGGCCACGCCTGCGACTCGGTGATCGCCCTCAACGTCGTGGAGCACCTGGCCGACGACCGGCGCGCGCTCCGGATCATGCGGGCGCTGTTGCCCTGCGGGGGAAAGGCCGTGGTTCTCGTTCCCGCGCACCAGTGGCTCTACGGAACGTTCGACGAGGAGGCCGGCCACTATCGCCGCTATACGCGGGACGACCTGGCCGCGAAGGTGCAAGCGGCGGGCTTCGACGTCGACGCGGCCCTGTACTTCAACACCATCGGCGTGATCGGCTGGTTCGTGAACTACCGGCTGCTGCGCATCCGCACCGTGACCGGCGGGACGACGACCCAGATCCGGCTCTTCGATCGCTGGGTGGTGCCGGTGGCGCGGCGGATCGAGCGGGTGATCCCCCCGGGCTTCGGGCTGTCGGCGATCTGCTTGGCGACGGCGCGATGACCGACCGTCCCGCCGGCCTGAGCCTCGTCATCCCCGCCTACAACGAGGAGGCGGCGATCGCCCACGTGCTGGAAGAGGCGAGCGCGGTGCTGGGTGCGCTCGACGTGCCCCACGAGATCATCGTCGTCGACGACGCGAGCGCGGACCGCACCGCGGAGATCGCCCAGGCCGCCAACGTCACGGTGCTCTGCAACGTCCAGAACGGCGGCTACGGCTACTCGCTGATGCGGGGCATCGGCCACGCGCGGTTCGACACGATCGCCATCGCCGACGCCGACGGCTCCTACCCACTCGCCGCACTGCCGGCGCTCTGGGCGGAGCACCGCCGGGGCGTCGCCATGGTGGTCGCGCACCGCCGGGGCGCGCACTACCGGGGCTCGGCCGGCCTGGCCCTCGTCCGCTGGTGCTTCCAGGCCCTGGCGGAGTTCATCGTCGGCCGCTCGGTGCCCGACGTGAACTCCGGCATGCGCATCTTCGACCGGGCGGCGGTGCTGCCGCTGCTCCCGTACATGAGCTACGGCTTCTCCTTCACGACCTCGATCACGCTGCTCTTCATGCTCCAGGCCCAGCCGGTGAGCTACGTGCCGGTCGAGTACCGCAAGCGGCGCGGCAGTTCGAAGGTGCGCTACTTCCGGGACGCGCGCCGGGCGCTCCAGATCGTCGCCTCCGTCGCCGTGCGGCTGAACCCGATCAAGCTCTTCCTGATGGCGGCGGGGCTGAACCTCCTTTTGCTGGTCCCGGTGGCGCTCGCCGGGCTTCGCTCCGCGGGTCTCCTGGTGGCGCTGACGCTGGTCGTCGAGACGAGCGTGGTGCTGGTCGCTCTCGGGCTCGTCGTCGAGGGGCTGATCGACAAGACCCAGTTCTTCCGGGGGGTCGCGAGCGAGCCGCGGGACCACGAAGGAGGCCGGGGTGACGGGCCCGCAGGCTAAGCAGGCCGACTGGCTCTACCAGTGGAGCACCTTCGAGGACGACTCGCGGATGCTCTTCACCGAGTGGATCCACCCGGGCACGCTCGAGGACTTCCGCGGCCGGAGCGTGCTGGACGCGGGCTGCGGCGGCGGCCAGCACATGCGCTTCGTCGCCCCGTACGCCCGCGAGGTGGTGGGCGTCGACCTCAACTGCGCCGCGCTGGCGGCCGAGAAGTGCCGTGACTTCCCGAACGTCTCGACGGTCGAGGGGGACCTGGCGACGGTCGACCTCGGCCGGCAGTTCGACCTCGTCTACAGCATCGGCGTGCTCCACCACACGGACGACCCGCGGCGATGCTTCATGAACCTGGCGCGCCACGTGAGGCCCGGCGGGCGCATGATCGTCTGGGTCTACTCTCACGAGGGCAACGGGCTCGTGCGGGTCGTGATCGAGCCGCTCAAGCGCCACGTGTACGGGCGATGGCCGAAGCCCGTCCTGCTGGCGCTCGCCCGCCTCCTGACCGCGCTCCTCTACGTGCCCGTGTACTCGCTCTACCTCCTGCCGCTCCGCGTCCTGCCGTACTGGGGGTACTTCCGCAACATGCGGCGGCTCGGGTTCGAGCGGAACGTCCTGAACATCTTCGACAAGCTCAACGCGCCGCAGACCGTCTTCCTCCGGCGGAAGGAGGTCGCGGAGTGGTTCGCGCGCGACTTCACGGACGTGCACCTGAGCCCGTACGTCGGGGTGAGCTGGCGCGCGTCCGGCACTCGACGCGCGGCCTCGTGACGCGGTGCGAGCACCGATCGCCGGCGCCGGCTCAGGCCTCCTGGGGGAGCAGTTCCCTGCCTCC
>CAZWXA010000040.1:0-13927 GCA_964637755.1 uncultured bacterium
TGCACAGGTAGGGGACCTGGTCGGAGAGCTGGTTGATCCGGTCCAGGGAGTAGGCGACCACTTCCTCGTGGGTCATGCCGAGACACATGTCGCGGCCGTTCCGGTCCTTCAGCCGGAACATCTCGCCACCGATCGCGTCCCACCGCCCCGACTGCTGCCAGATCTCGGCCGGGTGCAGCACGGGCATCGTGATCTCCTGGCCGCCGATGGCGTTCATCTCCTCCCGGATGACCGCGTTGATCTTGTCCAGCACCCGCTGGCCGAGGGGCAGGTAGACGTAGATGCCGGCGGCGAGCTGGCGGACGAGGCCGGCCCGCAGCATCAGCCGGTGGCTGATCGCCTCCGCATCGGCGGGCACTTCCCGGAGGGTCGGAATCAACGACCTGGAGAATCGCATCGGGAGGGAGCGGGCTCAGTCGGCCGGGTCGGCGGCGGCCTTCGCCGCCTTCCGCTGGCCGACTTGATGGTGCCGACGCCGGGTGTCGCCGCCTCCGTCACCCCGAGGTGGAGCGGATACTCGACCTGGTCCCCCAGCGTGCGATGCGTCGATCAGCATGACCGGGTCCAACGCCTTCAGCGAGACCGTCATCTCGGAGTCGTCGCAGTCCTCACTACCTGAAGAGCCTGAAGGCGTCGAGCCGCGTCAGATCGTTGTAGAGCGCGTAGACCATCAGGAGCATGAGCAGCACGAAGCCGAGCTGCTGGGCCAGTTCCCGCTTCCGCAGCGACAGCGGCCGGCCGAGCACGGCTTCGATGAGGAAGAAGAACAGGTGCCCCCCGTCGAGCATGGGAACGGGCAGGAGATTGAGCACCGCGAGGTTGATGCTGATGATCGCCGTGAAGAAGGAGAGTGCGGCCACGCCCTGCCGCGCCTGGCGCCCCGCCTCGGTCGCGATCTGGATGGGCCCGCCGATGTTCGACGAGTCGATCTGGCGCGAGACGAGCTTCCAGAGACCCGTGACCGTCAGGGCGGTCATCTGCCACGTCTGCGCGAGCCCCTGACCGACGGCCGTGAACGGATCCGACCTGACGTACGTGACGGCGCTCTTGGTGTCGATGCCGATCCCGATGCGCCCGACTTCAACCTCGGCTCCCGCCGGGCCTCGTTCTTTGACCCGATCGGCGGTGACACGGAGCGCCAGCCGCCCGCCGTCCCGCTCGACCGTGATCTCGAACTGCTCGCCCGGCCGTTTCTGTATCGCCTGGGTCAGTTCCTCGGGCGTGTAGGCCGGCTGGCCGGCCACGGCGATGACGACATCGCCGGGCTTGACACCCGCCCGCTCCGCGGGGGCGCCGGGGTTGACGGTGCTGACGTGGGGCGTGAGCAGGGGTCCGACGCCCGCCTCCCACGTCTCCTTCGTATCGCCGAACAGATCGCTCGCCCTCGTGCGGCGCGGCGTCAGGGTGACGGTCAGCCGCTGGCCGGCCCGCTCGACCACGACGGGGACCGGCTGGCCCGCGGAGGCGCTCGTCGCCCGCCCGAGGTCCTCCCAGTTGGCGATCCCGCGGCCGCCGAAGGCGATCACGCGGTCACCGGTCTGGAGGCCCGCCTGCATACCCGGGCCGTCCGGAGCCACCCGACCGATCACCGGCGGCAGCACGGCCCGCCCGAGGACGACCAGCATCGCGGCCAGGATCACCGCCGCCAGCACGAAGTTCATGCCGGGCCCGGCAAACACGATGAGGAACCGCACCCAGAGCGGCTTGAGCGCGAAGGCCTTCGCCGGATCGAACGCTCCGGAGCCCCCGCCCTCGAGGGGGTTTTCCTCGCCCATCATCTTGACGTACCCGCCCATCGGGATCGCCGACAGGCAGTACTCGGTCTCCTTGCCCCGCCAGCGGAGCAGCACCGGCCCGAACCCGATCGAGAAGCGCTCGACGCCGACTCCGCCGAGCCGCGCGACGATGAAGTGCCCCAGTTCGTGGATGAGGATCAGGACGCCGATGACGGCGACGAACGACACGATCGTGGTCACTACGCTCTTCCTCCCGCGTGACTCACCAGGAGACTCGTGGCCAGATGCCGCGCCTCGGTGTCGATCGCCACGCACTCGTCGATGGACTCGAACCCGCCCAGCGGATACTCCTCCAGGGCCTCCTCGATCAGCTCCGCGATCCGGGTGAATCGGATCCGCCCCTCGAGGAAGGCGGCGACGGCGACCTCGTTGGCCGCGTTCAGCACGACCGGTGCGGCCCCGCCCCGGCGAAGCGCCATCCGCGCGAGGGCAAGGCACCGGAACTTTTCGTAGTCGGGCGCGTGGAACGTGAGCTGGCCGATGCGGGTCAGGTCCAGCCGCTCGCCGGGCAGGGGTCGGCGCTCCGGGAACGTCAGCGCGTACAGGATCGGGATGCCCATGTCGGCGACGCTCAGCTGCGCCAGCACGGCGCCGTCGATGTACTCGACCATGGAGTGCACGATGCTCTGCGGGTGAACAACGACCTCCACCTGCTCGGGGGTCACGTCGAACAGCCACCGGGCCTCGATGATCTCGAGCCCCTTGTTCATGAGTGTCGCCGAGTCGATGGTGATCTTCGAGCCCATCTTCCAGGTCGGATGGCGCAGCGCGTCATCGATGGTCGCCTCGTGCAGCTTCTCCGTCGGCCACTCCCGGAACGGCCCGCCCGATGCCGTCAGGATGATGCGGCGAACATCGTCGTGGTTGTGTCCGACGAGGCACTGGAACACTGCGCTGTGCTCGGAATCGACGGGCAGGAGGGGCACCGCGCGCTCGCGTGCGGCCGCGGTCATCAGGGCGCCGGCCATCACCAGGGTCTCCTTGTTGGCCAGGGCCACGGCCCTTCCGGCGCGGATCGCCGCCATCGTCGGGAGGAGCCCGGCCCCACCAACCAAGGCCGACAGCACGATGTCGGAGGGGACCTCCGCGGCGAGCGTCACGAGGCCGCCGGGGCCGCCGAGGATCTCCGGCCGCGGCGCCGGCAGGAGCCGGGCGAGCCGGTCGATCGCGGAGGCGTCGAGGAGGGCCACGGCGGACGGCGAGTATTCGCGGCAGAGCTGGGCCAGGCGCTCGAGGTTGGACCCGCGCGCCGCCAGCCCGCCGACTCGGAACTCGTCCGGGAAGGCCGAGATGACTTCCAGGGTCCGCAGGCCGACGGACCCGGTTGCGCCGAGGAGCGTGACCGTCCGCATGGCTCAGCCCAGGTACCGGGCGTAGTAGAAGAGCGCGGGCGTGTTGAAGAGCAGGCTATCGAGCCGATCGAGGAGTCCACCGTGTCCCGGGATCAGTCCACTGGCGTCCTTCGTGTGCGCGCTTCGCTTGAGCACGGACTCGGCGAGGTCTCCGCACTGGCCGACGAGGCCAAGGAGCAGGCCCGCGAGAAGGCCGACCGCGAGGGGGCGCCCGGGGAAGAACGCCCGCGAGATGAGGCCGGCGGCCACCAGGGACGCGAGGACCTGTGCCGCGGCCCCTTCGAGCGTCTTGCCCGGACTGATCGACGGCGCCAGCGGACGGCGACCGATCCGCGATCCGACCAGGTACGCGGCCGTCTCCCCCGACCAGGTGACGGCGAGGAGGAAGACGATCCACTCCGCGCCACTCGGCAGGCGCCGGAGCCAGATCGCGTAGCCGAGCAGCCAATTCACGTAGCACACGCCCAGCAGGGTCAGCGCCGTCGGGCCCCAGGCAGGCCGCCGCCCGTCCCCGAGCGGCGCGGTCAGGAGGACGAGCACGGCCACGGTCAGGACGAGCGGAGCCGCGCCCTCAACCAGGAAGCTCGCCGTCACCCCGAGCCCCGCGAGCGATCCGATCCACGGGTACACCCCCTCCCCATCTCGCTCGAACATCCGGGTGAACTCCCGCTGGGCGCCGGCGCTGAGCAGGAGCACGAACAGGAAGAACACCTCCACGGCAGCGCCGTACAGCACCCAGAGAAACAGGGGGATGAACACGGCCGCGCTCAGGACGCGCCGGGCCAGCGCCGCCCTGGGCAGGCCGGACCACTTCACACCCCACCGAAGCGGCGTTCGCGGCGCTGGTACTCGGCGATCGCGCGATACAGATCGTGCGGGCCGAAATCCGGCCACAGGATCGGCGTCACCCACAGCTCCGTGTACGCGATCTGCCACAGGAGAAAGTTCGAGATCCGCATTTCCCCACTGGTCCGGATCAGGAGATCCGGATCAGGAGTCCCGCCGGTGTAGAGCGCCCGCGAGATCCGCTCCTCGTCGATGTCCTCGGGACGCAGCTCGCCCGCCTGGACCTTCCGCGCGAGCGCGCGAAACGCGTCGACGATCTCGTCGCGCCCACCGTAGTTGAACGCCATGAACAGGGTCATCCCCGAGTTCCCGGCCGTCTCGCCCATGACGCCGTCGATCCCGCGCTTGACCGGATTCGGCACGCCCTCCGCGCGACCAATCACGCGCAGACGGATGTTGCGGGCCATGAGCTCGGGCAGCTCTTGATGGATCGACTGCTCGAGCAGCGTCATCAGCATCGAGACTTCCTCGCTCGGGCGGCTCCAGTTCTCCGAGGAGAACGCGTAGAGCGTCAGGTAGCGGACCCCGAGGGCATCGGCTGCGCGCACGACCCTCCGCGCCGACTTCACACCCTCGGAGTGCCCGGCGACCCGCGGCAGTCCGCGCTGGGTGGCCCATCGCCCGTTGCCGTCCATGATGACGGCCACGTGCTGCGGCAACGGCAGCGCTCGAACGTGCTCGAGCAGCTCGCTCTCGCCGAGCGCGACTTCGCTGGGCTTCAACGCCATGATCTCCTCATTGTATTAGAACGACAGAATCTCGTCCTCCTTCTTCTTCAGGAACTCGTCCACCTTCGCGATGAACCTATCAGTCACCTTCTGGATCTGCTCGTGTCCTCGACGCTCGTCGTCCTCCGACACCTTCTTGTCCCTCGCCAGCGCCTTGAGCTTCTCGTTCCCCTCCCGGCGGATGGTCCGGATCGCGACCCTGGACTCCTCCGCGATCTTCCCGACGCTCTTCGCGAGCTGCCGGCGGCGCTCCTCGGTCGGGGTCGGTATCGTCAGGCGGATCACCTTGCCGTCGTTCATGGGCGTCAACCCGAGGTCCGAGGCGATCAGCGCCTTCTCGATCGCCTTCAGCTGGGTCGTGTCCCACGGCTGGGCCGTCAGGGTCCGTGCGTCGGGCACCGCGATCGACGCCATCTGCGAGATGGGGGTGGGCGTGCCGTAATAGTCCACGCGGATGCCGTCGAGCAACGCCGCGCTCGCCCGGCCGGTGCGGATGGCCGCCAGCTCGCGCGAGAGCGCGTCGATGGCCGCGGTCATTCGGCTCTCGAGGTCCTTGACCATGTTCTGCATCGCGTCTCCCCCCCTCGACCCGTCCCGGGCGCACACGAGCGAGCCTACCGGCTCGCCGAGCACGATCCGACGGATGTTTCCCGCAACGGTCAGATCGAACACGACGATGGGCAGCTTGTTCTCCATGCAGAGCGAGATCGCGGTGGTGTCCATGACCTGGAGACCCCGACTGAGCACCTCGACGTAGCTGACCGCTGCGAGGCGCTCGGCGGACGCGTCCTTCTTCGGGTCGGCCGAGTAGATACCATCCACCTTCGTCGCCTTCATGATGACGTCCGCACCGATCTCGACGGCTCGCAACGCCCCCGCGGTGTCCGTGGTGAAGAACGGATTGCCCGTGCCCGCCGCGAAGATGACGACCCGTCCCTTCTCGAGGTGCCGGATCGCGCGACGGCGGATATAGGGCTCGGCAATCGCGCGCATCTCGATCGCCGACAGCACCCGGGTCGGCAGACCCACCTTCTCGAGGGCGTCCTGCAACGCGAGCGCATTGACCACGGTCGCCAGCATCCCCATGTAGTCGGCCGTGGCCCGGTCCATTCCGCCGGCGCTGGCGGCGATCCCGCGGAAGATGTTGCCGCCACCGATCACGATCGCGGTCTGCACCCCGAGGTCACCGAGGCCGTGGATCTCCTCGGCGATGCGGACCAGCACGTCGGGGTCGATGCCATACCCCTGGCCGCCGGCGAGCGCCTCGCCCGAGAGCTTCAGGACGATACGGCGGTAGGCCGGGCGTCCCGGCCCCGCGGCCGCCGCCATACCTACGCCCTCTCGCCGACCTGGAAGCGCGCGAACCGCTTGACGACGATCCGCTCGCCCGTCTGCGCCGTGGAGGCTGCGACGAGGTCCTTGACCTTCGTCTTGCCGGTCGGATCCCTGATGAACGGCTGCTCGAGGAGACACCGCTCGGCGTAGAATTTCTCGAGCTTGCCCTCGATGATCTTCTCGATCACCTGAGGCGGCTTCTTCTGGTCCGCCATCTGCGTGCGGGAGATCTCCCGCTCCTTCTCCGTCAGAGGGCCGGGGACATCTTCCCGGGCGACGAAGGAGGGATTCGAGGCGGCCACCTGCATGGCGATGTCCTTGACGAGCTGCTGGAACCCCTCCGTCCGCGCGACGAAGTCCGTTTCGCAATCGATCTCGACCAGCACGCCGATCTTCGCCCCGGGATGGATGTACGAGGCGACGATCCCTTCCCGCGCCTCCCGGTGCTGCTTTGTCGCCGCGTCGGCGAGACCCTTCTTCCGGAGGAACTCGACCGCGCCCTGCACGTCTCCGGCCGCCGCTTCCAGCGCGGCCTTGCAGTTCATGACCCCCGCCCCGGTCCGGTCCCGCAGCTCCCTCACCAGTTCGGCCTGGGAGGGCATCGTCACGCTCCGATCTCGGCGGCGGCCGCCATCTCGGTCTCGACGGGCACGGACTCGGAGGCGGGCGCGTCCTGCTTGTCGAGCGTGCCACGGCCCTCGTTCACGGCATCGGCGACGCGCGAGGTGATGAGCCGGACCGCCCGGATGGCGTCATCGTTGCCGGGAATCGGGTAGTCGATCTCGGTCGGATCGCAGTTGGTGTCGACGACCGCGACCGTGGGAATGCCGAGTCGCCGCGCCTCGGCCACGGCGATCCGCTCCTTGTGCGGGTCGATGATGAACACCGCGGAGGGGAGATGATCCATGTTCTTGATCCCGACCAGCGCCTTCTCGAGCTTCTGGCGCTCCCGCTCCAGTTCCAGGACCTCCTTCTTGGGAAGCCGCTCGTACTCGCCGGTCTCGTGCATCTCCTCGAGCTTCTTCAGGCGCGCGATCGACTTCCGGATCGTCGCGAAGTTCGTCAGCGTCCCGCCGAGCCAGCGCTGGTTCACGTAGTACATGCTGCAGCGGCTGGCCTCCTCGAACACGGTGTCCTGCGCCTGCTTCTTCGTCCCGACGAAGAGCACGGAACCGCCCGCGGCCGCGAGGTCACGGACGAACGCGTACGCCTCCCGGAACTTCTTCAGGGTCTTCTGCAGATCGATGATGTAGATGCCGTTGCGCTCACCAAAGATGTACTTCTGCATCTTCGGGTTCCAGCGCTTGGTCTGGTGGCCGAAGTGCACGCCGGCCTCCAGCAGTTCCTTCATCGTCAGGGTCGCCATTCGGTTCCTCCTCCACCCTCGTCGGCGGGGGCCCAGAAATGGCCCCCGCACTCCCCCAATATCGTCTCCACCGTCGCGCCCGCCGCCCAGGTGATGCTCCCGGTCCCTGCGCGCCTCGGGAGCCCGGACTCGCCCCACCCGGGTTCCCCCAGCATCGTCTCCACCGGACGCTCTTCGAATCCCGCGGTGTCCCCCGCGGCTGGCCGTGGGGGACACCGCGTTCGGTCTTACGACATCGGGCACCGAATCGAGAGGGTGTGCGTGATGTGGTACCTCGCCGTTTAGGTCGTGTACTTGCCGTTGATGCGCACGTACTCCTCGGACAGATCGCACGTCCACACGCGCTCCTGTCCCGTGCCGAGCCCGAGATCGATCGCGAGGACGTACTCGGGTGCGGCCATGGTCTCGCGCACTCGGTCCAGACGCGCTCCCGGCCGCAACACGCCGGACTCGACGATCGCTTCGTCGTTGAACGCGATGCTGACCCGGTCCTGGGCGACTCGCGCCGCCGACTTGCCGAGCGCCATCATGATGCGACCCCAGTTCGGGTCCTGCCCGTTGATCGCGGTCTTGACGAGCGGGGAGCTGGCCACGCTGCGCGCTGCGGCGAGCGCGTCTCGGCGGCTCGCCGCGCCGCGCACCACCACCTCCACCACGTGGCTCGCTCCCTCGCCGTCCTTGATCAGCTGGCGAGCCAGCCGCTCGGCCACCACCTCGACGCCGCGAGCGAACTGTCGCAGACCCCGCCCGGCGCGTTCCAGATGCGCGTTCTCCGCGAGCCCGTTGGCGAGGATGACGACCGTGTCGCTCGTCGACTGATCGCCGTCCACGGTGATGCGGTTCAGCGTCCGGTCCACCGCGCGCTTGAGCACTGAGTCGAGCGCGATACGCGACACCACCGCGTCCGTCGCCAGGAAGCAGAACATCGTGGCCAGGTGCGGCTCGATCATGCCGACCCCCTTGGCCACCCCGCCGATCGTCACCGGCCTTCCGCCGACCTCGACCCGCGCCGCCGCCTCCTTGGGTCTGCTGTCGGTCGTCAGGATCGCCTCGGCGGCGTCGCGCCCGCCCTTCGGCGAGAGGGCCTTCACGAGGCGCGGCAGCGCCGAGCGGATCCGGTCCATCGGCAGCGGTACGCCGATCAACCCCGTCGAAGCCACGAGCACCTGCTTCTCCGGAATGCCGAGCAGCTCGCCGACGATCGCCGTCATCTCGCGGGCCGCCCTGATGCCTTCGTCGCCGGTGCACACGTTCGAGCACCCGCTCGAGGCCACGATCGCCTGGGCCGCGCCGCCCCGGATATGCTCCATCGAGACGAGCACCGGTGCGCCCTTGACCTGGTTCGTCGTGAACATGGCCGCAGCGCGGGCCGGCGACGTGGAGTAGATCAGGGCGAGATCCTTCTTTGCGCTCGGCTTGATGCCGGCCGCGACCCCCGACGCGAGGATACCGGGCACGGCGGTGATCCCGCCGTCCAGCCACTCGATCTCCGCCATCGTTAGGGGTACACCGGCGGGGCGTCGAGACCGGTGCGCTCATCCCAGCCGAGCATCACGTTCAGATTCTGGATCCCGTTGGCCGACCCGCCCTTGCCGAGATTGTCGATCGCCGACACGCAGACGGCCCGATTCGTGCGCTGATCGGCGACGACCGCCAGGTCGCAGAAGTTCGAGCCGACCACCCGCCGCGTCGTGGGAAGCCCGTCACCTTCGCGCGCCGCCCGCACGTAGGGCTCGCCAGCATAGAACTCCTCGTAGAGGGTCCGGAGTTCCTCCGTGGACGCGGTCCTGGCCAGCGGGACCGACGCGGTCGTGAGAAGACCGCGATTGACGGGAATCAGGTGCGGGGTGAAGGCGACGCGGACTGGCTCACCCGCCAGGATCGACAACTCCTGCTCGATCTCGGGCGTGTGGCGGTGGCTCGCCAGTCCGTACGCCTGGATGTTCTCGTTCGCCTCGGTGTAGAGGTACATCGGGTCGGCCGTCCGTCCTTGCGCACCCGCGCCGGTGAGGCCGGACTTGCCGTCGATGACGATGCCGTCGACCCTGCCGAAGCCGGTCTTCAGGAGGGGGGCCGTCGCGAGGATCGCGCCCACGGGATAGCAGCCGGGCGAGGCCACGAGCGACGCCGAGGCGATCGCCTTTCGGTGCAGCTCTGGCAGACCGTACACCGCTTCGGACAGGCCACTGGGATCGACGTGCGGGCTCTTGTACCAGGTCGAGTAGTCACCCGCGTCGCGCAGCCGGTAGTCGGCCGACAGGTCGATCACCTTGCAGCCACGCTGGCGGAGGACCGGCACCGCCTTCTGCGACTCCATGTGGGGTAACGCCAGGAACACCACCTCCGCCTCCCCTGCCAGTCGCTCCGGATCGAGCTCCTGGAAGACGAGGTCGGCGAGCGTCCGGAAATGCGGGTAGAGCCTGTCGAGGCGCTCTCCGGAGAGCCGCTCCGAGGTGACGGCCGCCACCGACACCCGCGGATGCACCAAGAGCAACCGCAGCAGCTCGGCGCCCATGTAACCGCTGGCGCCCGCGACGGCGACGCGGATCATCGACCTCCCGTGCGTGGCACTACCGCTTGGAATACTGGAACTTCTGACGGGCGCCCGGCTGGCCGTACTTCTTCCGCTCCCGCATGCGGGGATCACGGGTGAGCAAGCCCGCCTTCTTGAGGGCTCCGCGCAGCCTGTCGTCGGAGCGAACCAGCGCGCGGGCGATGCCGTGACGGACCGCCCCCGCCTGTCCGCTGGGGCCGCCGCCGCCCACATTGACGAGCACGTCGATCTGGCCGAACGTGTTCGTCAGCTGCAACGGCTGAGCGATGATCATCCGGAGCGTCTCGCGCGGGAAGTAGTCCTCGAAGGGCCGCCGATTGACGAGGATCTTGCCGGCGCCGGGACGGATCCACACGCGCGCGACCGAAGTCTTTCGGCGGCCAGTGCCGTAGAAACGATCGAGCACGGCCATTTATGTCATCTCCAGTGCGATCGGTTGCTGCGCCGCATGCGGATGGTCACTGCCACGGTACACCCGGAGCTTCTTGACCATCGCTCGTCCGAGCCGGTTCTTGGGCAGCATGCCCTCGACCGCCCACTCGATGACGCGTTCCGGGTGGCTCTTCAGCATGGTGCCGGCACTGATCTCCCGCAGTCCTCCGATGTAGCCGGTGTGCCAGCGGTACTTCTTGTCGGTCAGCTTGCGCCCGGTCAGATGCACCTTGTCCGCGTTGATCACGACGACATGGTCGCCGACGTCGAGGTGGGGCGCGAAGGTCGGCTTGTGCTTGCCGCGCAGGATCGACGCCACCCGCGAGGCGAGCCGACCGAGAACCAGCCCGTTGGCGTCGACCACAAACCACTTGCGCTCGATCTCGGATTCGCTTGGCATCGACGTCGGCATTGTCTGTCCCTTGGCTCCTGGTCGCCGGCTTTCGTTAAGTGTGCCTGACTACTGGCAAAATCACAACACGCCAGCATACCGGTGCCGCCCGCAGAAGTCAACCGTCACGACGGCCCGGTCTTGTCGGGCCACGGGCACAGGGCCCGAACCGCGCAGGCGGGGCACCTGGGCTTGCGGGCGACGCACGTCCGACGCCCGTGACCGGTCAGCAGGTGCGTCGTCTGCGTCCACGTCGCCCGGGGGAGGATCTGGCAGAGCTGGTCGTGAATCTCCTCGGAATCGTCCGACCGGGCGAGCCCGAGCCGCTGGGAAACGCGAAACACGTGGGTGTCGACTGCGATCGCCTGCTCGCCGAAGGCGTTGCCAAGCACGACGTTGGCCGTCTTGAGCCCGACGCCGGGCAGGGCGACCAGTTCCTCCCGGGTGCGGGGCACTTCGCCGCCGTGGCGAGCGACCAGCGCCCGCGCCATCGCGATCACGGACCGGGTCTTGGCCCGGTAGAAGCCCGTCGAGCGGATCTCGCGCTCGAAGACCTCGGGATCGGCCCGGGCGTAGTCGCGCGCGGACCGATACTTCCTGAAGAGCGCCGGTGTCACGAGGTTCACCCGCTCGTCGGTGCACTGGGCGGCGAGAATGGTCGCGACGAGGAGTTCCAGCGGCGTGGAAAATTCCAGCGCGATCTTTGCTTCGGGATGGACCCGCTCGAGCTCCTGGACGATCCTGGCCGCGCGCGCGCGGCGGGCGGTCGGTGTCTCGGCGGCGGTCCGGGTCACGGAGATCCGACCTCCAGGACTTCCGTCCGGATGCGCAGGGGAGACACGGCCACGGCCACTGGCAGCCGCGCCCACTTGAGGGTGGGATCGTAGTTGCGCACGATCCACCCGGTCAACAGGTCCGGCACGGGCAGCCACCCCAGCCGGACCGCGCGGGCCTCGAGGACGATCGGCCGTCCGTCCCGGCCCGGCAGGACGGCGAGGCGGAGATCGACGTCGGGGCCGGCCTGGCTGACCCGGAGGTGCGCCTCGCCGTCGAGGAACGCCACGCGAGAGCCCCGGCGTCTCGGGAGATCCTCGAGGAAGGCCTGCAGATCCTGCTCCGTCAGGATCACGTGGTCGATCCGCAGGCTGCGAAGCGCGAGAGGCTCGACGCTGCCTTCGAGGGCGGCCCGCGCCGGATTGACGGTGAGCCCATCGAGGACGAGCCGGACCTCGTGGACCCGGAGGCTCGCCGCGTTCCGCCGCCGGAACTCGCCCACGCGCGCCGAGGCGGCGGTGACGGTGACCCGACGGATCGATCCTCGCAGCAGTTCGGCATCGTCGTACTCGAGGCCAATCCGCAGGTCGCGCGCATCGGCGAAAAAGTCCCGGAGCAAGCCGCCGGCCCCGGCCTCGATCCGGCGCGCGAGAACATCCGCGGTGAGCCCCGTGACCGCCGCCGGCCGCCGCACCCGAACGGTCGCGACGCTGCCGTCGGGCAAGACGAACTCACCAATGGACGGAAAGGCGGCCGCGAGCAGCGGATCGGCCCCGAACGCCGCCGTCAGGCGCCGCGGCTTCTCCGCGCTGAACTCCGGCCCCTGGCTGCCCGTCTTGAGGATCACGTAATCGACGTTCAGAGGATAGTCGCTCCAGGGCCGGACAAACGTGAGAGGGAGGCCGTCGCGAACGGCGTAGTACCGGAAGTTGCTGCCCGAGAAGAACCCGTAGTTGGGGATGACGCTGACGGTGCTCGCAGCGCCGCCGCTGTCGCGGGCGATGCGCTCGAGGAGTTCGCGATGCCGCCAGTCGGCCCGCATCGGGGGCGAAGCCAGGACGAGAGGAATGCCCAGGCCGGGCACGCGCAGGCCGGCCGGGAACCCGGCCACGGTCGCGGAGACCTGGACGACGGCTGCGGCCAGGGCCGCGGCCCCGAGACAGACCCGCAAGCGCGGACGCAGATCATGGAAGCCGACGGCGGCCACGACAGCCGCCACCGGCAGGAGCGGCAGCGTGTAGCGGAAGTCCTTGTTCTGGATCAACTCGAAGAAGACGAAGGGCGGGAACAGCGCGAGCAGGAGGAACCACTGCCGGCGTCGCAGGACGAGGATCAGGCCAGCGACGAAGAGCAGGACCGCGACGGCGCCGAACTGGGTCACGAACCATTTCGGGTAGAACGCGAGCGAGGTCCACGTCAGCGCATCCGGCTGTCCCGCTCCGGCTGCCTGCTTGAAGGAGCGGCTGGAGATCTGGAGCGGGAGCCCGATGAGTCTGGGGCCGTACCAGGCGGCACTCAGCCCCGCGGCGGTTACGAGGGCCGTGGCGCAGTTGAGCGCCTGGCGGCGGCTCCGGGCTCCGGCCGCAACCAGCGCCAGCGGCGGCGAAACGAACGCGCCAAAAGGCGGTTTCGTGACCATGCCGAGGCCGAGCACGACACCGGCCAGGACAGACCAGCCGCGATTGCGAAACCCGTTCGTCCGGAGCAGGACGACCAGCGCCACCGCGACCATCGAGGCCAGCGGCAGGTCGAGCTGGAACCTGAGCGAGGAAAACACCACGAACGGCGCGCTGCCGAAGAGCAGGGCGGCCAACACACCCCCGCTCCCGCCGGCGAACTGCCGGCCGAGCAGGTAGACCGCGCCCATCCCCACGCCGAGGAAGAGGAGCACCACCGACTGCGCTGCCGCCACGTCGGAGGGAGCGAACCGGTACACCAGGGCGGCCGCGCAGAAGACGAGGGGCGGGTAGAAGGACGAGCGCTCGACGATTCGCCGCGCGTCCCCGGCGGCCATGTCCGCGGCGCAGCTCACCACGCGCTCCAGGTGGTTCGCATGGTCCCACTCGGGCGGCCGGCGGTCCAGGGTGAGCCAGACCACCGAGGTCGCGGCGAGGATCGCGAATCCGCCGAGGACGGCAGTCCATTCCCGTACCCGGGAGGGGGGCTGGCTCTCTCCAGTCACCCGGCGGCCCCGAGACGCGCCGGCGCGGCGCCGGCGTGGCCCCTGCCAAGCCGGCCTCGCTGTCGCCGCTCGCCGGCGTCGGGGGAGAACGAGCGCCGCTCCACCAGCCCCCCCCCACCGGGTGTCGTGGACGTCGATTTCTTCACGCGCGCTCAGCCGGGACCACGCGCG
>CAZWXA010000040.1:13937-16140 GCA_964637755.1 uncultured bacterium
CCGCCGAGGACGGCAGTCCATTCCCGTACCCGGGAGGGGGGGTGGCTCGTGGACGTCGATTTCGTCACGCGCGCTCAGCCGGGACCACGCGCGGCGAGGAAACGGCCGATCCGCTGGAGCCCGTCACGGATGCGCTCGACCGATGCCGCGTACGCGAATCGCAGGTAGCCTTCGCCGTTGGGACCGAAGTCGATCCCCGGCGTGACGGCGACATGCGCGTGATCGAGAATCTCGAACGCGAAGGCGAGCGAGTCGGACGTGAAGTGGCGAGCATCGGCGAACACGTAGAACGCGCCCGTGGGCTCGACGCCCACGCGGAAGCCGATCGCCCGCAGACCGTCGATCATCACCCGGCGGCGCTCGTCGAAGATCGCCCGGAACCGCGCCACCTCCCCGGCGGCCTCGCGGAGCGCGGCGACACCCGCCCACTGGACGAACTCGTTGGTCGAGATGAAGAAGTTCTGGTGCGCTACCTGCAGCGCCCGGACGTACTCCCGCGGCGCGATGACGTAGCCGAGCCGCCACCCCGTCATCGCGAACGCCTTGGAGAATCCGTTCAGGACGAACGCCCGGGCGGTGAACTCGAGGATCGACCGCTCCCGGCCCTCGTACGTCAGACCGTGGTAGATCTCGTCGGAGACGACGAGCGGCCCGAGGTCCGCGATCGCCTCCATGCGGGCCGGGTCCAGCAGCGTGCCGGTCGGATTGGCGGGGGAGTTGATCAGGACCGCGCGGGTCCGCTCGGTCAGCTTCTCGGCGATCCGCCGGGGCCGGTACTGGAACCCATCGTCCTCGCCCACGCGAACGTAGACCGGCACGCCCTCCGCGTAGCGGACGAAGTTCGGATAACACGCGTAGTGGGGATCCGACAGGACGACCTCGTCGCCGCGGTCCAGCACCGTGCCAAAGAGGAGGAGCGCCGCCGGGGAGGTGCCCGCGGTGACGAGGATCTGGTCGGGCGAGACGCAGACGCCGTACGTGCCCGCGTAGTGCTCGGCGATGGCCTCACGGAGCGGCAGGATGCCGAGGCTGGCCGTGTACTTCGTGCGCCCGTCCTTGATGGCCCGCTGTGCCGCTTCCTGGATGACGGCCGGGGTCTCGAAGTCGGGCTCGCCGAACTCGAGGTGGACCACGTCGATCCCCTGGCGCTCGAGCGCCTGCGCGCGCTCGAACACCTCGACCGCGAGGAACGGCTCGATCGCCAGCGCCCGCTGCGCCAGCCTCATGCCCGTCCGACCCGCCACCGCGCGCGCAGCACCTGCCAGACCATGGTGGGGCCGTGCGCGAGCACGCTGAACTTGCTACCCGAGCGGTCGACCCAGTTGACGGCGACCTCGGCGATGCGGTAGCCGCGGCGCCGGGCGCGCAGCAGGATCTCCACGTCGAATCCGAATCCCTTCGTCTCGAGGGCTCCGAAGAGGTCCACCGCGGACCGCGCGCTGAAGCACTTGAAGCCGCACTGCGTGTCCGCCACCCCCAGACCCGTCGACGCGACGATGAGCTTGAAGAACCAGGCGGCGAGCCTGCGATGCGCCAGCGGGCGGTGCACGGACACGGCGGGGTCGGCGAGCCCGCGCGACCCGATCACGACGTCGGCGCCGGCCCGGAGCGCGGGCTCCAGGCGCTTCAGCTCGACGAGGGGCGTCGCGCCGTCGGCGTCGGTGAATAGACGGAACTGCCCGTGCGCCTCGAGCATGCCCGCGCGCACGGCCGCGCCCTTGCCTCGATTGACACCGAGCGGCAGCAGGCGCACCGACGGTTGCCTGGCCGTGGTCGCCGCCACGGCCGCCGCCGTGCCGTCGATGCTCCCATCGTCGACGACGATCACCTCGTACGGATCGCCGCGCCCCTCCAGGAAGGCGACCACCTCCTCGAGATAGCGCGGGAGCCGCGATTCCTCGTTGAACGCGGGAATCACGACCGACCAGACGGGGCCCGGACTCGCCACTAGCGCGGCCCGGAGAACCCGCGCGGGCCGATCGGGACGGCCCTCGTGCGCCGCGGCCGGCCGCTCGAGTCGGGCGGCTCCGGCTCGAGGCGAAGACCGGGGGAGCGCGTCCCCGCGTCGAGGCGCGGCCGAGCCGGCTCTCCCCGCGGGCTGGTGTCGCTCCGGCTCGAACACCCGCGCCGACGAAGCCCGTTCATCGGTCTAGCCCGGATTATTCATGAACGGCGGCAACTGGGACCGGACGGGTGGCGCGGC
>CAZWXA010000041.1:0-14538 GCA_964637755.1 uncultured bacterium
AAACGGGCGCCCTTCAGCGACGCGCTGATCTCCAGGCAGCCGGCCAGGTGCGCCGGCTGGTTCGCCACGACCCCGACCGGACGCCCGCCGAGCCGGCCGAAGCCCACGATGATGTTCGGCGCGTAGTCGGCGTGCACCTCGAAGAAATAGTGCTCGTCGAGCACCGTGCGAATGACCTCCTTCATGTCGTAGGGCCGATTCGGCTGCTCCGGCACGAGCGACTGGAGGTTCTCGTCGACCCGATCGACGGGGTCGAGCGTGGTCCGGATCGGCGGGTCCTCGAGGTTGTTCTGCGGCAGGAAGGTCAGCAACTCGCGGATGAGCGCGAGACACTCCTCCTCGCTCTCCGCGGCGAAGTGCGCGACGCCCGAGGTCGTCGCGTGCGTGCCCGCCCCGCCCAGTTCCTCCGCCGAGACCTCCTCGTGCGTGACCGCCCGGATCACGTCCGGGCCCGTCACGAACATGTAGGACGACCCCTTCGTCATGAAGACGAAGTCGGTGATCGCCGGCGAGTACACCGCGCCGCCCGCGCACGGCCCCATGACCGCGGAGATCTGCGGCACCACGCCGGACGCGAGCGTGTTGCGGAGGAAGATGTCCGCGTAGCCGGCCAGCGACACCACGCCTTCCTGGATGCGCGCGCCGCCCGAGTCGTTCAGCCCGATGATGGGCACGCCGGTCTTCACCGCGAGGTCCATGATCTTGCAGATCTTCCGGGCGTAGGCCTCGGAGAGCGAACCACCGAACACCGTGAAGTCCTGCCCGAACACGAACACCGGCCGGCCGTGGATCCGCCCCGACCCGGTGACGACGCCGTCGCCGAGGGTCCGCTGCTCCTCGATGCCGAACCCGTGGGTCTGGTGCACGACGAACTTGTCGACCTCGGTGAACGTCCCCTTGTCCAGGAGGAGGTCGATCCGCTCGCGGGCGACCTTCTTGCCCGCGCGGTGCTGGCGCCGGACGCGCTCCTCCCCGCCGCCCAGTTCCGCCAGCGCATTGCGCCGCCGCAGCTCCTCGAAGCGGTCCGGCAGTGCCATGGCCCCAATCCTAAAACGCATTCCTCCCGCGTGTGCGATAATTTGAGGACTCATGAGCCCGTGGATGCAGGTCCTCGTCACCCTCTGCGTCGTGGCCGCCACCGTCGTCCTGATCCCGACCATCATCTCCGTCCGGCGGTCGGTGCAGCGGGCCGAGGCCGTCCTCCTCCTGGTGGAGCGCGAGCTGGGGCCCCTCGTCGCCGAGGTGCAGGGGCTCGTCCAGGACGTGCGGACCCTCGTGCGCCAGTCGAACCGGGAGCTCGAGCGGATCGGCATCGTCGCCGAGCGCGTGGGCGAGTTCGCGGAGCGGGCGGCGCGGCTCGTGTCCGTGGTGAGCGGCTTCGCCCGGGTCGGCCAGATCGTGGGTGCCGCCGCCGGCCTCAAGAAGGGACTCAACGTGTTCATCAAACGGATCCGGACGCCTGGAGGACGCTAGGATGGCTGAAGAACGATCGGACGCCGTCGGGTATCTCGGCTGGTTCTTCCTCGGCGCGGCGCTGGGCGCGGCGGCGGCGTTGCTGCTGGCGCCGAAGTCGGGGCGGGAAACGCGCGACCTCCTGGCCGAGAAGGGTGACGAGCTGGCGCGGAAGGCCCAGGCGCTGGCGGCCGAGGCGCAGGGGCGAGCCGGCACCTGGCTCGACAAGGGCCGCGAGGTCGTCGAGGAGCAGACCGAGCGGTTGCGGGGGGCCTTCGAGGCCGGCAAGCAGGCGATGCGCAAGGAGATGGAGGGCGCGAGCTAGCCCGGTCGGGAGGAGATGGGCCGCGGCGTGCCGCGGCCCTCGCCTGTGGGCATCTTCTCGGCTGACAATCCGCGAGCCCAATGACCGAGATCGAGCTACCCGACCCCCACGAGCTCGAGGAGCGCCGCGAGAAACGGTTCACGCGCCGCGTGGCCCTCGTCACCGCCGTTTTCGCCGTCGCGCTCGCCGTGGCCGCGCTCGGCGGCAACAGCTACGGCCGGGAGATGCTGCTGGCGCAGCAGCAGGCCTCCGACCAGTGGGCCTTCTACCAGGCGCGCTCGATCCGGGAGCACCAGTACCGCGGCCAGAAGCTCAGGCTCGAGCTGGACCTGGCCGAGCGGAGCCCGTCCATGAAGCCCGAGGCGCGCGCCCGGGCGGAGGAGTTGCGCCGGACGTTCGGCGACGAGGAAGCGCGGTATCACACCACCAAGGAGCCGATCAAGGCGGAAGCCGAGAAGCTCGAACACGAGCGCGACCTCGCCAAGAAGCGGCTCTTCAACTTCGAGTTCGGGGAGGTGTTCCTCCAGATCTCGATCGTGCTCGCGTCGGTCTCGATCCTGGCGACCTCACGCCTCATGTTCGGGGTCTCGGTGGTGGCGGCCGCCCTCGGGAGCGCGCTCGCCGCCAACGGCTTCACCCTCCTCTTCACGCTCCCCTTCGCCCACTAGCCCGCCGCTCGAGAAGGCCCATCCGCGGCGCTGGCTCGGTCCCGCCTCAACGCGGCGCGCAGGACGCTCAGATGTGGATCGCGTGACCGAGCGCAGCGAGCGTGGCCTCCAGCGCGGCCTCGGAGAGCGTGGGATGGGCGTGGATCGTGTGGACCATCTCCTCCAGCGTCGCCTCGAGCGTGCGGCCGACGGCGAACTCGTGGATCAGCTCGGTGGCCTCGGGCCCCAGGATGTGCACGCCCAGGATCTCGCCGGTCGCCTTGTCGGCGACCACCTTGACGAACCCCTCGGTGTCCCCGAGCGCGACCGCCTTGCCGCTTGCGCTGAACGGAAAACGGCCGACGGTGATCTCGCGTCCGCTGCCCCTGGCCGCCGCCTCCGTGAGCCCGATCGAGGCGACCTGTGGCTGAGCATAGGTGCACGACGGGACGTTCCCGTAATCGACCGGGCGGGGCGGCCGGCCGGCAATCGTCTCGGCGGCGACGACCCCCTCGGCCGAGGCCTTGTGGGCGAGGAGCGGGGGACCCGCCATGTCGCCGACCGCGTAAAGGCCCTTCACCGACGTCTCCATCGACGCCGACACGGTCACGAAGCCGCGATCCAGCGCGACCCCGAGGGCTTCGAGACCCAGCCCCCTGACTCTCGCCGCACGCCCTACCGCCATGAGGACCTGATCTGCCTCGATACGGTCGTCGTCGGTCTCGACGGTGACGCCGTTCGCCGCGACTGTCACCGCGCGGACCTTCACGCCGGCCCTGACTGCGACACCACGACGCGAGAGTCCCTTCGCCATCTGGGCCGACACCTCGTCGTCCTCGAGGGGCAGGATACGTGGGAGCGCCTCGAGCAGAGTGACCCGGACGCCGTAGGAGATGTACACGTCCGCGAACTCGACTCCCACCGCGCCCGCGCCGATGATCACGAGCGATGCGGGCGCGCGCTCGTTCCTGACGGCCCCGTTGGACGAGATCACCCGGTCCTCGTCGAGGGCGACGCCAGGAAGTGAGCGCGGCTCGGAGCCCGTCGCCAGGATGACGGCCCTCGCCTCCAGGATCTGCGTGTCGCTCGACCCCGCGACCTCGACCACGGTCGGCGCCTTCAGGACGCCGCGTCCGGGGAACAGGGTGATCCGGTTCTTCCGGAAGAGGAACTCCACCCCCCTGGCCATGCGGTCGGCGACAGTCCGGCTCCGCTTCACCGCGGCGCCGTAATCCGCCTGGAAGCCGCCGAGGGTGATGCCGAACTCGGCGGCCCGGTGGAAGAGGTTGACGACCTCGGCGTTGCGAAGCAGCGCCTTCGTCGGGATGCAGCCCCAGTTGAGGCAGACGCCGCCCGGACGGTCGTCCTCGACCGCCGCGACCGACAGGCCGAGCTGAGCACACCGGATGGCCGCGACGTACCCGCCGGGCCCGGTCCCGACGACCACGACGTCGAACCTGCTGCTCGTCATGGCCGGTCAGAGGACGAGGCGGAGGGGTTCTTCGAGCAGGCGCTTCAGGTCTTGCAGGAAGCGGGCGCCCATCGCGCCGTCCATGACCCGATGGTCGCACGAGAGGGTCAGGTTCATGCGGCGGCCGACACCGAGCCCCGCGTCCGACACCACCGGAACCCGGCGGACCGAGCCGACCGCGAGGATCGCGCCCTCGGGGGGATTGATGATCGCCGAGAACTCCGCGACGTCGAACATCCCGAGGTTGGAGACGGTGAAGGTGGCGCCGGAGAGCTCGTTGGCCTTGAGCTTCCGTGCGCGGGCACGATCCGCCAGGTCCCTGGACTCGACGGCAATCTGGGCGAGGGACTTCGACTCGCAGTTCCGGAGGACGGGCGTGATCAGGCCCTCGTCGAGCGCCACCGCGATCCCGACATGTGCCCGGTGATACACCCGGACGACCTCCCCCTGGAGCGACGCGTTGACACCAGGATGCCGGAGGAGCGCGATGGCACACGCCCGCACGACGAAATCGTTCACGGAGATCTTCGGCTGCCCCTCGAGCCCGTTCAGCTCTTCCCGGAGATCCCAGGCGCGGTCCATCGCGACCTCGCTCGTGACGTAGAAATGGGGCACCGGGGCCTTCGAGAGCGGCATGATCTTGGCGATCGCGGCCCGCATGGGCGTGAGCGCGAGGTCCTCGTACTCCGGAAGCTCAGCCGCGGGCGCTGCGACTGGCCGGAGCACCCGCCCAGAGGCCGCCTCGGCTGCCGCTCCTGCCGCCGGGACCGCGCTCGCGGCGGCCTCCACGTCACGCCGGACGATTCGCCCGCCCGGGCCGCTCCCCTGCACGAGCCGCAAGTCCACGCCCGCCTGGGCCGCGATCTTCCGCGCGAGGGGCGAGACCCTGAGCCGCTCGGGCGTCGACCCCGAGGTGGCTGGCGCCGCCGCCTCGACCGGTGCCGCCATCGCGCGTGCCGCGGCCGGCGCGTGCCACGCGGGTCCCTGTGGGGCGGCGCCCGCGGGTGTCGCGACTCGCGGGCTCGCGGGGACGGCGGCGGGCGATCGTGGCGGCGTGGCGGCGGCGGGCGCCTTCGACGCCGCCCCCTGGGCACTCGCCTCGGCGAGCACGCCCCCGATGTCCTCGCCGGGCTCGGCGATCACGCCGATCAGGGAGCCCACCGGAGCGCGCTCGCCGGCAACGACCAGGATCTTCCGCAGAACGCCGGCGCCGAAGGCTTCCATCTCGACGTCCGCCTTGTCGGTCTCGACCTCCGCGACGATGTCGCCGCCCTTGACGCGGTCCCCCTCGTTCTTCAGCCACTTGATGATCTTGCCGGTCTCCATGGCTTCGGACAGCTTGGGCATGACAACCTTCGTGACGGCCATGTCGGTTAGCCCCCGTTCCTGTAACAGACTTTTCGAATCGCCTCGAGGATCCGCTCCTGCGACGGCGTCTTGGCGCGCTCGAGATTGCGGGCGTACGGCATCGGCGCGTTCGCTCCGGTCACGCGCTCGACGGGCGCGTCGAGATCGTCGAACGCCTGCTCGGTGATGAACGACGCGATCTCCGAGCCCATCCCGGCGAAGCCGGCGCCGGCCTCGACGACGACGGCGCGGTGGGTCTTCCGGACCGAGCTGATGATCGTCTCCGTGTCCATCGGCCGGAGCGTCCGCGGGTCGACCACCTCGACGGAGATGCCCTCGCCCTCGAGCACCTCGGCCGCCTCCATCGCCCGGTACATCATGCCCATGTACGCGACCACGGTGACGTCGCGACCTTCCCGCCGGACCACGGCGCGGCCGAGCGGGATCGTGTAGTCGGGATCGTCGGGCACCTCGCCTTTCACGGCGTAGAGCGTCTCCGACTCGATGAACACCACGGGATTGTCGTCGCGGATGGCCGACTTCAGCAATCCCTTCGCGTCGGCGGGGGTCGTCGGGCGCACGACCTTCAGTCCGGGCACGTGGTAGAAGTAGCTCTCCATCGACTGCGAGTGCTGCGCGGCCAGCTGGTGCGCCGGGCCCCCCGGACCGCGGATCACGAGCGGGATCGGGAACTGGCCGCCCGACATGTAGTACATCTTCGCGGCCGAGTTGATGATCTGGTCGAGGGCCAGGATCGCGAAGTTGAAGGTCATCATCTCGACCACGGGACGCAGGCCGACCATGGCGGCGCCGATGCCGACGCCGGTGAAGCCCGACTCGCAGATCGGCGTGTCCACCACGCGCCGCGGTCCGAACTCCCGGAGGAGCCCCTGGGTCACCTTGTAGGCGCCGTCGTAGAGCCCCACCTCCTCGCCCATGACGAACACGCGCTCGTCCCGCTGCATCTCCTCCCGGAGCGCTGCGTTGAGCGCCTCGCGGTACGTCATCAGCGCCATTCTGCCTCAGCCCTCCTTGTAGATGTCGGTGAAGAGCCAGTCGATGGGCGGCTCCGGCGACGCATCGGCGAAAGCGACCGCCTCTTCGATCAGGTCGTCGACCTCCTTCTCGATCCCCTTCAGGTCCTGCTCGGCGAGCAGGCCTTCGGCGAGGCAACGCTCCTGGAAGCTCGCGATGGGGTCCCGCAGCTTCTCGCGCTCGACCTCCTCCTTCGTCCGGTAGACGGCGCCCGCGGGATCGCGCATCGAATGGCCGCGGAAGCGGTAGGTCTGCGCCTCGATGAGGCTCGGCTGCCGGTCGCGCCGCGCCCGCTCCACGGCGCGGCCGATCACCTCGCGGACGGCGAGCACGTCCATCCCGTCGACCGGCTCGCCTGGAATCCCGTACGTCTCCGCGAACCGCCAGATCTCCGTCTGGGCCAGGGCCCGCTCGAGCGAGGTGCCCATCGCGTAGCGATTGTTCTCGCAGATGTAGACGACGGGCAGCCGCCACAGCGCCGCCAGATTCAGCGACTCGTGGAACTCGCCCTGCGGGACCGCGCCGTCGCCGAAGTAGCACAGGATCACCTGGTCGCCGCCCTGGTACTTGATCCCGAAGGCGACACCGGCGGCGAGCGGCAGGTGCGCGCCGACGATCGCATGGCCCCCCAGGAAGTTCACCGACCGGTCGAAGAGGTGCATCGACCCGCCCTTGCCCCGGCTCAGGCCGTCGCGGCGGCCGAAGAGCTCCGCCATCGCCCGCCGGGGATCCGACCCCTTGGCGAGGCAGTGTCCGTGCTCCCGGTACGCCGAGATGGCATAGTCGTCCGGACGCAGCGTCGAGGTCGCGCCGACCGCCACCGCCTCCTGTCCGATGTAGAGATGGAGAAAACCGCCGATCTTCCCGAGGACGTAGTTCTCGGCCGCCTTCTCCTCGAACCGACGAATCAGCATCATCTGGTACAGCAGATGCCGGGCCAGCCCGGCGTCCACCCCCGGCGCTGCCATCCTGACCTGCGCCATCAACTCCTCCCGCTACCAGCGCATCGCGCTGAGATCATCCACCGACAGACGCCGCCGGAGACGGAAAATCGCCACGATGATGGCAAGACCCACCGCCACCTCGGCCGCCGCGACGGCCATCACGAAGAAGACCAGCACCTGACCGTCCGCGTTGCCGTGCTGGGCGCCGAACCCGACCAGGGCCAGGTTCGAAGCGTTCAGCATCACCTCGATCGACATGAAGACGACGAGCGGGTTGCGCCGGACGAGCACCCCCGTCGCGCCGATCACGAAGAGGACCGCGGACAGCCCCGTGTAGTACGACGGAGGGATCACCGGGCTCACGCCCGGCGCCTGGCCAGGGCGAGGACCCCGACCATCGCCGCCAGCAGCAGCACGGACGTCAGCTCGAAGGGAAGCAGGAAGTCGGCGAGGAGCAGGCGGCCGATCCCCTCCACGCCGCCGGCGACCCGGACCTGCGCGCCCGGCACCGCCGGGCGCGCCACCAGCATGAGCAGGATCTCGAGCAGGAGGAACGCCCCGAAGGGAACGGCGACGAGCCGGACCCGCCGGAGCGGATCGGGCCCCGTTTCCTCCTTCCCCGGGATCAGCACCATGATGGCGAACACGAACAGCACCATGATCGCGCCCGCGTAGACGATCACCTGCGCCGCCGCCAGGAACTGCGCGTCCAGCAGGACGTACATCACGGCGATGCTGCCGAGGTTCACGACGAGGAAGAGCGCACCGTGGATGGGGTTCCGCCGGAGAACGAGCCCGAGCGCCGACACGACCGCCACCGCGGCGAAGACGAAGAACACCACCGCCTCCACGCTACGGCCTCCGATCCGCCGGGATGGGCACGGGCGACGTCGGCCGTCCGTCCGGGCCCGCGGGCTCGAGCGCCAGCAGCGTCTCCCTCGTATAGATCATCCCGCTGCGACTAAAGGACGCGAACTCCAGGATCCCGGTGTCCATCCGGATCGCGTCCTCCGGGCAGGCCTCCACGCAGTAGCCGCAGAACACGCACTTGCCGAGGTCGATGGTGAACTCCTGGGCGACCTTCTCGATCTCGGGGTTCGGGTGCTCGCCCGCCACGATGTAGATGCAGTGGGCGGGACAGACCGTCTCGCACATCATGCAGGCCACGCAGCGCGGGGAGCCGTCCTCCCGCCGCACCAGGCGGTGCAGGCTCCGCAGGCGCGGCGAGTACGGGCGGTGCTCGTCCGGATACTGGATCGTCACCGCCCCGCGCGCGCCCTTCCCGCCGAGCGCGCGAGCGGTGTGTCGGCCCATGTTCCTCCAGAAGTGCCCCGCGGTCAGCGCCAGGCCCGACAGGACCTCGATGAGATAGAACCGCTGTCCGAACCTCATCTGGCGCCCCAGAGCAGGAGCGCGCCGCCGGTCAGGACGATGTTCGCGATGGAGAGCGGGAAGAGGCCGAGCCAGCCGAGCCGCATCGCCTGATCGTACCGGAAGCGCGGGAGAGTCCAGCGGACCAGCATCAGGAACCAGATCATCGCGACGACCTTGAGGACGAAGACCCCGACCTGCAGGAGCGACACGGCCAGTCGCGGCAGCGCCACGGCGGCGCCCCACGGCAAGACGAAGCCCTGCGGTCCGAGGTACGGCAGTTGCCAGCCGCCGAGGAACAGCGAGACCGTCATGCCGGCGATCACCACGGTCTCGAGAAAGTCCGCCATCACGAACAGGCCGAACTTCATCCCGCTGTACTCCACGAAGTACCCGATGATCTCGGACTCCCCCTCGGGCATGTCGAACGGAATGCGCTTGGTGGCCGCGATGCCCGCGGTGAGGAAGAGCACGAACGCCAGCGGCTGCGTGACGACGCCCCATTTCGGGAGCCAGCCGCCCACGAGCGCGCCCTGTCCCCGGACGATGTCCATGAGGTTCAGGGAGCCGTAGACCATCACCACGCCGACGAGCGAGGCGCCGATCGCGACCTCGGCCGTGATCATGAGCGCGGCCGCGCGCTGGCCGCCGAGCAGGGCGAAGTTGTTCGCGGACGACCAGCCCGCCATCATCACGCCGTAGACCCCGAGCGAGAGCATCGCGAACACGTAGAGGAGTCCCACGTTGAAGGTCAGCGCCTGCAGGGGGACGTCCCGGCCTCCGATGGCCAGGGTGTCGCCGAAGGGAATCGACGCGAACGCGACGAGCGCGAAGAAGACGGAGACGAACGGCGCCAGGCTGAACAGCACCCGGTCGGCGCGGGCGGGACGGAAGTCCTCCTTCGCCAGCATCTTGATCGCGTCGGCGAGGGGGTGCAGGAGGCCGATCAGCCGGAACCCGAAGATCGACGCGCGGTTGGCGCCGATGCGGTCCTGCATGATGGCGGACTGCTTCCGCTCGACCCAGGTCATCAGGCCGCCCAGGTTGAGCACGAAAAGCATCACGAACGCCACGCGGCCGAACGCGATCCCCACGTCGGTGAGGGTCGCGGTCATGGCACGGACGGCGGCGCGGTCATCTGCCCGGTGTCCCCGAGCGAGCCGTAGGAGAGCCCCGCGAAGGCGGGCACCGACTCCGCGAGCGCCCGGAAGCATTCCGCGGCCCGCGAGGGGCGGGCGGCACCCTGCACCGCCTGGAGGACCCGCCCGAGGATCTCCCAGTCCGGGAGCGCGCTCCCGAGGGGGTCGGTGGCCTGCCGGAAGCGTTGCACGCGGCCCTCGAAGTTCGTATACGTCCCCTCGCGCTCCGCGTACGCCGCCGCTGGGAGTGTCAGATGGGCGCGGGCGCTGGTCGCGTTGGCGTTCGTCCCCTGGAAGATGAGGGTCTCGGCCCCGAGCAGACCGTCCAGCACCTCGCCCTCCGGCCATGCCGACGCCAGCAGGTCGTGGTGGAACACCCACAGACACCTGATCCTCCGGTCCCGCGCGACGTTCAGGATGGCCCGCGAGTCCCAGAGACCAAGCCCGATCAGTCCGGCGCCCACGCTGTTGGGGTTCTTGTCGGCCTTGATGAGGAAGCCGTCCTCGTCCCCGGGTCGCGCCGGCGGCACGCGGTAGTCGACGGCCCGGACGCCGAGCGTGTCGACGAGGCCCTTGAGCAGGAACAGATCCTCGTTGGACATCTTCGGCGAGGCAATCACGCCGATCTCCTCGGCCCGGTACCGTCGGAGCGCGTCGGCCACCAGCGCGACGGCCTCCGCCCACGAGATGTCGAGCGCCTCGCCCCCCTCCCGGCGGGCCGGCGCGAGCAGGCGGCTCTCGTCGTCGATGAACCGGGAGCCGTAGCGCCCCTCGTCGCACATCCACCACGTGTTGACGGCGGCGTTGAAGCGCGGCTTCAGCCGCGCCACGCGCCGCCCCTGGGCGTGGTGCGGGCGGCGCCGGTTGACGTGCACCTCGATGTTGCAGCCGCGCGAGCAGCCCGGGCAGATCGACTTCTGGACGTCCAGGTACCAGACGCGGACCTGGAACCTGAACTCCCTGTCGGTGAGCGCCCCCACCGGACAGATGTCGACCACGTTGCCCGAGTACCGGTTGGCGAGAGCCGTGCCCGGGAAGAGCCCGATCTCCGAACGATCCCCGCGGTCGAAGATGCCGAGCTCGCCGGTTCCCGTGATCTCGTCGCAGAAGCGGACGCAGCGGGAGCAGAGGATGCAGCGCTCGGCGTCGAGCATCACGTGCGGGCCGAGGGGCACCGCCTTGGGCTTGTGGACCTTGTCGTCGACCATCCGCGGGTCGTAGAGCCCGTGCTTCATGTAGTAGATCTGCAGCCAGCACTCGCCCGCCTGGTCGCAGACCGGGCAGTCGAGCGGATGGTTGATCAGGTGGAACTCCATGATCGACCGGCGCGTCTCGAGAACCCGCTCCGTCTGCGTGTGCACCACCATCCCGTCCGTGGCGACGGTGTTGCAGGCGATCTGGGGCCGCGGATTCTTCTCGATGTCGACCATGCAGAGCCGGCACTGTCCGGCGACGGACAGCCCCGGATGATAGCAGTAGTGCGGCACCTCGATGTCGAGTGCGCGCGCCGCCTCGATGAGGTTCGTCCCGGGCGCGACCTCGGTTTCTCGTCCGTCGATCGTGAGCCTGGGCATCTACGTGATCGGGGGCGGGCGCCCGGGCCGTCGCCCGCCCGCACCGGCGTCGAGCCCCCCCCACGGTCGCCTTCGGCCTCGCGATCCGGTGTTGCTCACGCAGTCCTCATGGGGCGATCAGCGCCTCGAACTCGCTGCGGAACTTCTCGATGTACGAGATGTACGGCCCGACCGCGCCGTCGTAGAACGCGCAGATCGTGGTGCCCGCGCCCCGCCGCGCCACGTCCAGGATGGTGTCGAGGTCTTCCTTGCGCCCGGCGCCGTCCACGATTCGCCGAGTCATCTTGTAGATCCAGCCCGTCGATTCCCGGCACGGCGTGCACTGGCCACACGATTCGTGCGCGTAGAAGCGAGCGACCACCATCAGCGCCTCGGGGATCGACACCGTCTCGTCCATGACGATGACGCCGGCCGAGCCTGCCATGGTCCCGGCGTTCCGGAGCGCGTCGACGTCCATCGTCACGTCGATCTCGTCGGCGGTCAGGATCGCCGCCGACGACCCGCCCGGCACGACCGCCTTCAGCCGGCCATTGCCCGTGACGCCGCCGGCGTCGTCGTAGATGAGCTGCCGGAGCGTGACGCTCACGGGCGCCTCGTACACGCCGGGACGCTTCACGCGGCCCGACAGCGAGTACATCCGGGTCCCGCCCTGGGTCTTCGTCCCCAGCGAGGCGAACCACTCCGGGCCGCGATTGACGATGTGCGGGACCTGGCAGATGGTCTCGACGTTGTTCACGATCGTCGGCGCGCCGAACGCGCCCTTGATGGCGGGGAACGGTGGCTTGAGCTTCGGCCACCCCTTCTTGCCCTCGAGCGAGGAGATCAGCCCGGTCTCCTCGCCGCAGATGTAGGCCCCCGCGCCCCGATGGACCACGAGGTCGAAGCCCCGGCCCAGGTAGCTCGCGTCGTAGGCCTCTCTGACGGCGGCGGTGAACCGCCGCCAGGGTTCCACGTACTCGCCGCGGACGTACACGAAGCCGAGCGCCGATCCGACCGCCCGCGCCGCGATCAGCATGCCCTCGACGAGGGCGTGCGGATCGCGCTCGAGCAGGTAGCGGTCCTTGACCGTTCCCGGCTCGCCCTCGTCCGCGTTGATGACGAGGTACACGGGACCGGCGTGGCCCTTCGGGATGAACGACCACTTCGTCCCCGTCGGGAACCCCGCGCCACCCAGCCCCCGCAGATTGGACTTCTTGACGGCGTCGACGATGGCGGCGGGCTCCATCGCGAGCGCCTTCGGCAGCGCCGTGTAGCCGCCGGTTTCGCGGTAGGCGGCGAGGGTGTGCGAGTCCGGCCGCCCGAAGTTGCGGGTGAGGACCTTCTCCGAGACCGCCCTCATCGCAGAGCGTCCACGAGCTGGTCGACCCGGGCCGGCGTGAGGTTGCCCTCGTACCTGTCGTCGACCTGCATCATGGGCGCCGTCTCGCACGCGCAGAGGCACTCGACCGCGAGCAGCGTGATCCGCCCGTCGACCGTCGTCTCCCCGGGCTCGATGCCCAGGCGGGTCCTCAGATGGCCGATGATCTGCTGCGCACCCGTCAGATGGCAGGAGAGATTGTGGCACACGGAGATGACGTGGCGTCCCTTCGGCTGGCGGAAGAACATCGTGTAGAACGTGACGACCTCGTGCACGTGCGCGGGGCTCAGGTCGAAGAGCGTCCCGATGTACTCCTCGACCTCGAGCGAGATGTAGCCGAAGACCTCCTGGGCGAGGTGCAGCACCGGCAGGAGCGCCCCGCGCCGGTCTGGGTAGAGCGCCTGCAGGCGTTCCACCTCGGCACGCTGCTCGGACGTGAACTCGACAGGTCCTGCCGTCACCTGACCCACCAGCTCGCTGACAGCGGTCGGGAGGTTGTGAGTTCGGCCTCATCATTAGCGACGCCCCGCTGGCGCGGGGCTTGCGCGTCCAACTCGCCGAGGATTCTTCTCACCCGGCTCGCTCTCATTGGTTGGGAGGTTCTGAGCTCGGCCTCGTCACCAGCGACGCCCCGCTGGCGCGGGGCTTGCGATAGGGTACGCTCGCCTGCGGCTCGCGACATTATCTATCGAGCTCGCCGCCGATCCTGTTGACGGAGCCGAAGCTGGGCACGATGTCGGCGACCATGCCCCCCTCGAGCAGCCGGTGGAGCGCGGCGAGCGGCGGGAAACACGGCGGGCGACACCGGACGCGGTAGGGACGATCGCTGCCGTCGGAGACCACGTAGAAGCCCAGCTCGCCGTTCGCGCCCTCGACGGGGAAGTACGCCTCGCCGGCGGGCGGCCGGATCCCGTACCCCTCCATGATGAGCATGAAGTGGTTCATCAACCCCTCGATCGAGCCGTACGTCGTCTCCTTCGGCGGGAGCGCCACGCGCTTGTCGGCGACGTTGACGCGCTCGAGCTCGGCGCGGTTCTGCCCCTGGAGATTCGGCGAGAGCGTGATCGGGATCAGGAGCAACCCGTCCGTCTTGCCCTGCTTGCCGCGGTCCACGTAGGAAGCCGGATCGAGGGGCCGTCCCTCCCCGTCGACGTTGATCGGACCGCCCGGAATGTCCGCCAGCGCCTGCTCGACGATGCGCAGCGACTGTTCCATCTCGGCCATTCGCACCAGGTAGCGCGAGTAATTGTCCGCCCCCGTCTGCGTCGGCACCTCGAACTCGACCCGATCGTACGCCCAGTACGGCTGGGCGCGACGGACGTCGTAGGCCACGCCGGCGGCGCGGAGGAGGGGACCGGTGATCGAGTACGCGATGGTCTCCTCGCGCGAGAGCACGCCGATCTCCACCATCCGGTCCATGAAGATCCGGTTGCCCGTGAGCAGGCGGTGCACCTCGTCGAGGACCTCGCGCGTCTCCTTGAACGCCTTCCCCACCTTTGCGGCGAATCCGTCCGGCAGGTCGGCCTTCACCCCGCCGACCCGGCCGTAGGAGATCGTGAGCCGCGCCCCCGTGACGTCCTCGACCAGCTCCCAGAGGAACTCGCGCGCCTTGATCATGTAGAGGAACACCGTGATGGCGCCGAGCTCCATGGCCGAGGCGCCGATGCACGTCAGGTGGTCGCAGACCCGCGAGATCTCGCTCATGATGACGCGGATGTACTCGCAGCGCTCCGTCACCTCGATGCCCAGGAGCTTCTCGACGGCCGACGCGTAGCCGAAGTTGTTGATCAGCGGGGAGACGTAGTTGAGCCGGTCGGTGTACGGAATGGCGTTGTTGTAGGAACCGACCTCGCACTCCTTCTCGAACGCGCGATGC
>CAZWXA010000041.1:14548-15482 GCA_964637755.1 uncultured bacterium
TCGGCCTTGACCACGGTCTCGCCGTCCAGTTCCGCCAGGACGCGGACGATCCCGTGCATCGCGGGGTGCTGGGGCCCGAAGTTGACCGTCAGGTGCTGGCTCCCGCTGCCGCTGCCCTCGTCCAGGTAGAACTCCCGCGTGGTCCGTGGCACCGTCAGTTCTTCGGCCCGATCAAGGGCTGGCGCCGGTCAACGGGGTAGTCCTTGCGGAGCGGGTGCCCCTCGAACTCCTCGTACATGAGCAGCCGGCGCAGGTCCGGGTGCCCGGCGAACCGGACGCCGAACATGTCCCAGACCTCGCGCTCGAACCAGTCGGCGATCGGCCAGAGCCGCACGGCCGACGGCACCAGCGCGTCGTCCTCCTCGACGCGTACCTTGAGTCGCACGCGGTGATTGTGCCGGAGCGAGTACAGGTGGTAGACCACCTCGAATCGCGGGCCGTCCTCCCGGCCGGGGAACCTGAGGTAGTCGACGGCGGTGAGGTCGGCCAGCATGTCGAAGGACAGCTCGGGGTCGGTCTTGCAGAAGTCGAGCACGTCGCGGATGGCGGCGCGGTCGGCGACCGCCGTGTGGTCGCCGCGATGACTATGGGTCTCTCCGATCGCCGGCCCGAATCGTTCCGTCAGCCGCTCGATGATGCGCGAGCCGTCCAACTAGTATCTCTGGGCGCCCGCCGCGATCCTGTCCTGGAGCTTCATGAGGCCGTCGAGCACGCTCTCGGGGCGCGGCGGGCAGCCCGGGATGTAGACGTCGACGGGAATGATGGTGTCGATGCCCATCACGGTCGAGTAGTTGTCGTAGAAGCCCCCGGTGCACGTGCAGACGCCGAACGCGACCACCCACTTCGGCTCGCACATCTGGTCGTAGATGCGCTTGAGCACCGGCGCCATCTTGTGGCTGATGGTCCCGACCACGAAGAGCACGTCGGCCTGGCG
>CAZWXA010000042.1:0-5696 GCA_964637755.1 uncultured bacterium
CGACATCGCGAGCCGCGGCGCCGAGCTGAAAGCCACCGAGTCGCGGCTCGCCGCGATGACCTTGCGGGTGGCGGAAACGGCCGAGACGGCGCGCAAGCTCGTGGCGGGCCGCGACGAGACGGCCCCGGGCGAGGCGCGCGCGCGCGAGCCGGCGGTGGTTCCCGGTGGCGAGCCGCTCCGGACGAGCGCCCCCGCGACCGCTCCCGCCGCCTCCCGCGCAGGGGCGGCCCCGACGGCCGCGCGCGAGGATCAGGCCGAGAAGGTGTACGCGGCGGCGTTCGGGCTCTTCCAGTCCCGCGAGTACGGGCAGGCGGTCCTGGATTTCCTGGACTTCGTCGCGCGGTATTCGAAGCACAGGCTGGCCAGCCACGCTCAGTACTGGATCGGCGAGGCGTACTACCTTCAGGGCGACTACCGGCAGGCAGTGCTGGAGTTCCAGAAGGTGATCGAGGGCGATGCCCGCGGCCCGAGAGCGCCCGACGCGCTGCTGAAGGTCGGCCTCTGCTACGCGAGTCTCCGGGAACCGGGACGCGCGGACGAGTCGTGGCAACAGGTCCTCCGCGAGTTCCCCGATTCCGAGGCGGCCAGCACGGCGCGCTCCCTCATCCGCGCGAGCGCGGCCTCTCCGCGACGCCCCCGCTGATCGCGGGGCGTATCTTTCCGGATTCTTGACAGACGGCCCGATCATGACCGAGCGTTGTGGCATGGAGCGACGGTGCCGGCACGCGACGTGACGGTGGGACCGGAGAGCGACGCGTACCCGCTCCACCTGCGTGGCATCCCGGAGCCTCCCGTTCTCCACCTGCGGGGAACCCTGGGGCGCGAGGACGCGCTGGCGGTCTCGATCGTGGGCTCGCGGCGAGCGACGCCGTACGGGCTCTCGGTCGCGGAGCGGATCGCGCACGACCTGGCCGCGCGCGGCGTGACGATCGTGAGCGGGCTCGCGCGGGGCATCGATACGGCCGCGCACCGGGGCGCCCTGGCCGCGGGCGGGCGGACCCTCGCGGTGCTCGGGGGCGGTCTCGGCCGGATCTACCCGCCCGAGAACCGCGAGCTCGCGGTCGAGGTCGCCACGCGCGGAGCGGTGCTCTCCCAGTTCGCGCCGGAGGCGCCCCCCCTGGCCCGCCATTTCCCCGTGCGCAACCGGGTGATCGCCGGGCTCTCGCTCGGAACGATCGTGGTCGAGGCGGCGGAATCGAGCGGCGCGCTCATCACCGCCGGGCTCGCGGGAGACCTCGGCCGGCTCGTGTTCGCGGTGCCCGGGCACACCACGTCGGCGACGAGCCGTGGCACGAATGGACTCATCCGCGATGGTGCTACACTGGTACGCGACTGGACGGACGTCGTCGACGAGTTACCGGCGATCTGGCGTGATTGTGTCCGTGTGGCGGACGGCGCGCCGACGGAGCCCGTGGTGCATCCCCTCGGCGACGAGTCGGTTGTGCTGGGGCTGCTGGGCGCGGAGCCGGTGGGGATCGACCGGCTCATCGACACCGGCGGACTCGGGCCCGGCCGCACGTCGGCCGCGCTGGTCGCGCTCGAGGTGAAAGGCTGGGCGAGACCGATGTCCGGCTCGCGCTACGTCCGGACCCGGTAACGACCTCCGCTCGCGACCGAAGGAGATGGAAGTGGGGAAGTCCCTGGTGGTGGTGGAATCACCAACGAAAGTGAAGACGATCCAGAAGTACCTGGACTCGTCGTTCATCGTGAAGGCCTCGATGGGGCACATCCGCGACCTGCCCAAGTCCAGGCTCGGCGTCGACGAAAAGACCTTCGCGCCGCAGTACGTCGTCCTGAAGTCGAAGGAGAAGATCATCGATGAGCTGCAGCGCGCCGCCGCGAAGGCGGACGCGCTCTACATCGCCACCGACCCCGATCGCGAGGGCGAGGCGATCGGCTGGCATCTCGCGCAGACGCTCGGCCTCAAGAAAAAGCGGATCCACCGGATCATGTTCAACGAGATCACCGGGCGCGCGATCAAGGCCGCGTTCGAGCATCCGGGGAAGATCGATGCGAAGAAGGTCGACGCGCAGCAGGCGCGGCGCGTGCTCGACCGGCTCGTCGGCTACAAGCTGTCGCCGCTGCTCTGGGAGAAGGTCCGTCGGGGGCTGTCGGCCGGCCGCGTTCAGTCGGTGGCGCTCCGGCTGATCGTCGACCGGGAGCGGGAGATCCAGGCGTTCGAGGCCGTCGAGTACTGGTCCCTGCACGCGCGCCTCCAGGGCCAGACGCCACCCGAGTTCGTCGCCACGCTCAGGGAGGTGCGCGGCGAGAAGGCGAGTCTCGCCACCGGGGCCGACACGCGGGCGCTGATCGACTCGCTCGAGGGCGCAGCCTTCACCGTCAGGGCCGTGAACCGCGGCGAGCGGAGGCGGAACGCCGCGGCGCCCTTCATCACCTCGACGCTCCAGCAGGAAGCCGGGCGCAAGCTCCACTTCACCGCGAAGAAGACGATGATGGTCGCCCAGCAGCTCTACGAGGGTGTCGAGATCGGCGGGGAGGGCGCGGTGGGGCTGATCAGCTACATGCGCACGGACTCGACCCGGGTGGCGGCGGAGGCCCAGGTCGAGGCCCGTGACTGGATCGCCGCCCGACTGGGCCAGGAGTACCTCCCCGACGCGCCGCCGAGCTACCGCGCGAGGAAGAATGCCCAGGAGGCGCACGAGGCCATCCGGCCGACCGAGATCGCGCGCGAGCCCAGGCAGCTCGCGCGCAGTCTCACGAAGGACCAGCTCGCCCTCTACCGCCTCGTCTGGGAGCGGTTCCTGGCGAGCCAGATGCGCCCGGCGGTCTACGACACCGTGTCCGCCGACATCGAGGCGGGCGCGTGCCTGTTCCGCGCGCAGGGATCGACCCTCCGGTTCCCGGGCTTCATGGCCATCTACGTCGAGAGCCGCGACGACGAGGACGCGCCGATCGAGGAAGAGGCCGAGGTGGTGATGCCGCCCCTCGACGTCGGCGAGTCGCTCGCGCTGCTGGCGCTCGAGCCCCGGCAGCACTTCACCCAGCCGCCGCCGCGCTTCACCGAGGCGTCGCTCGTCAAGATGCTGGAAGAGCGCGGGATCGGCCGTCCGTCGACCTATGCGACGATCCTCAGCACGATCCAGCAGCGCGAGTATGTCCGCCGCGAGAAGGGCACGCTCTACCCCACGGACCTGGGCACCCAGGTCACCGACCTCCTGACGCCGTTCTTCCCGGAGATCATGGACGTCGAGTTCACGGCCCAGCTCGAGGAGGAGCTGGACCGGATCGAGGAGGGCGATGCGCCCTGGGCCGACACGGTGCGCGAATTCTACAAGCGGTTCCAGCAGGACCTCGAGCGCGCCGGCGGCAAGATGGAGAACCTGAAGAAGGGCACGGAGACGGGTCAAGCCTGCCCGACCTGCGGCAAGCCGCTCCTCGATCGCTGGGGACGGTTCGGCCGGTTCCTCGCCTGCTCCGCGTATCCGGACTGCCGCTTCACCCAGAACCTGGGCGGCGAGGGGCGGGGCAGGCCAGAGGACGAGCCGACCGACGAGGTCTGCGACCAGTGCGGCAAGCCGATGGTGATCAAGCACGGCCGGTACGGGAAGTTCGTCGCCTGCTCCGGCTACCCCGAGTGCAGGAAGACGAAGCCGATGTCGCTCGGCATCGCCTGTCCCGAGAACGGCTGCGGAGGGCAGATCGTCCTGCGGCGCTCCAAGCGCGGGCGGGCCTTCTACTCCTGCTCCAGCTATCCCGACTGCAAGTTCGTCCTGTGGCGGCGACCCGTGGCCGAGGGCTGCCCGAAGTGCGGCGCTCCCCTCCTGACCGAACGGGTGGCGCGGGGCGGAAGGACCGTACGCGAGTGCGTCCGCGCGCACTGCGACTACCGGGCCGAGGCGGAGACCACGGTGGCATGAAGGACCCCCTCGGCGCCTTCCTCGAGCACCTCGCCGTCGAGAGGGGCGCGTCGCCGCACACGATCCGGAGCTACCGCGCGGACCTGGACCAGTTCCGGGAGTTCCTCGCCAGCAGGGGCGACGTCTCCCTCACGGGCGCCGACGCGCGGACGATCCGCGCCTACCTGGCGTGGCTCCACGGGCGCAGGCTCGATCGCGTGTCGATCGCGAGAAAGCTCGCGGCGGTCCGGAGCTGCTTCCGGTTTCTGGTCCGGCGCGGCGTGCTCGCTCGAAATCCCGCGCGTGAGGTCGGCGCTCCGAGGCTCCCCCGGAAGCTCGTCTCGTTCCTGCCGATCGACGAGGTGCACGCGCTCCTGGATGGACCGATACGCCGGAGCCGTGACCAGGCGATCCTCGAGCTGCTCTACGCGAGCGGGCTCCGCGTGTCGGAACTCGCCGGCCTGGGCCTCGACGACGTCGACCGGGCGGGCTCGACCGTCCGGGTCCTCGGCAAGGGAAGCAAGGAGCGGGTCGTGCCCTTCGGGACGGCTGCCGCCGAGGCGCTCGACGCGTACATGACGGAGCGGGGGCCCGCGCCGGGGCCGCTCTTCATCAACGCGCGCGGCGGCCGGCTGAGCGTCCGGAGCGTCCATACCATCGTCAGGCGCCAGGCCCGGGCGGCCGGAATCGGGCGCCCGGTGAGCCCGCACACGTTGCGGCACACGTTTGCGACTCACATGCTCGACGCCGGGGCGGATCTTCGCCTGATCCAGGACCTGCTCGGACACAGCCGCCTCTCGACGACTCAGCGGTACACTCACGTCAGCGCCGACCAGCTGATGCGTGTCTACGACGCCGCCCACCCCCGCTCCCGGTAACCCCCGCCCCCCGGGCGACCATTAATGGTGCGAGCGCAGCGAGCCACCCTTTCAGCAAGCCCGGCGGAGCCGGGCGTCGCCAATGTCAGGCGCCCTCGGCCGCTCGGGCAGGGCTCACCGCCGCGCCCCGCAAGCCCGGCGGAGCCGGGCGTCGCCAATGTCCGACGCCCTCGGCCGCTGGGGCAGCGACCGCCCCCGCGCCCCGCACACCCGGCGCCGCCGGGCGTCGCCAATCTCGGGCGCCCTCGGCCGCTCGGGCAGCGACCGCCACCGCGCGCCGCGAGCCCAGCGCCGCCGGACGTCGCTCAATGACGGCACGAGGAGGGCGAGGCGGTCTCCGGGCACACCCGGCACGCGTGGGTCGTCTGCCCGAGGCGGGGAACGACCGGCGCATCCGGTCGACGACGGTGCTGGCGGTGCGCCACCGCGGGCGGGTGGCGCTCGGCGGGGATGGACAGGTCACGATCGGCGCCACCGTCGTGAAGGCAGGCGCCCGGAAGATCCGGCGGCTCTATAATGGCCGCGTCGTGAGCGGCTTTGCGGGCACGGCCGGTGACGCGTTCACGCTGTTCGGCCGGTTCGAGTCCAAGCTCGAGGAGTACCGGGGCAATCTCCAGCGGGCGGCCGTGGAGCTGGCGAAGGACTGGCGCACGGACAGGGTGCTGCGCCGGCTCGAGGCGCTCCTCGCGGTGGCGGACGCCGAGCGCTCGTTCATCATCTCGGGAACCGGGGACGTGATCGAGCCCGACGACGGGCTCATCGGCATCGGGTCGGGGGGTCCGTTCGCCCTCGCGGCGGCCCGCGCGCTTGTCGCGAGAACGGACCTGGAGGCCAAGGAGATCGTCCTGGAGGCGTTGCGCATCGCGGCAGGCATCTGCATCTACACCAACGACCAGATCACGGTCGAGGAACTGTAGTGCGAGGCGAGCCGAAGGCGAGCCGAGCCGACGAATCCGAGATG
>CAZWXA010000042.1:5796-6861 GCA_964637755.1 uncultured bacterium
AGCGGCGGGAGCGGGCGGGGGGCGAGCCGAGCCGACGAATCCGAGATGAGCGGCGGGAGCGGGCGGGGGGCGAGCCGAGCCGACGAATCCGAGATGAGCGGCGCTCGAGTGTGACGAGGGTGACGCATGAATGACTCCCTGACGCCGGCGCAGATCGTCGCGGAGCTCGACCGCTACATCGTGGGGCAGGATCGGGCGAAACGCGCGGTGGCGCTCGCGCTGCGCAACCGGTGGCGGCGCCAGGCCCTGCCGGCCGAGCTGCGCGACGAGGTGGTACCGAAGAACATCATCATGATCGGCCCCACGGGCGTCGGCAAGACCGAGATCGCCCGCCGTCTCGCGCGGCTCGCCCAGGCGCCGTTCCTGAAGGTGGAGGCGTCCAAGTACACCGAGGTCGGGTACGTCGGGCGCGACGTCGAGTCGATGGTCCGCGATCTCACGGAGCTCGCTGTCAGCATGGTGAAGGCCGAGATGGCGAAGGCCGTGCAGGAAAAGGCCGAGCAGCTCGCGGAGGACCGCCTGCTCGACCTCCTGCTGCCGCGCAAGGCCCACGAACCCTACTCGGGCGAGACGCTCGAGCAGATCAGCCCGGACGCGTCCATCGAGGCGACGCGGGAGAAGCTGCGCGCCCAGGTGCGGGCGGGCAAGCTCGACGAGCGCGTGGTCGAGCTGGAAACGCAGCAACAGGCGATGCCGATCGTCGAGATCCTCTCCGGCCAGGGCATGGAGGAGATGGGGATAAACCTGCGGGACATGCTCTCCAGCATGCTGCCGACGCGCACCCGGCGCCGCCGGGTCCGCGTCGGCGAGGCCCGGCGGCTCCTCGCGCACGAGGAGGCCCAGAAGCTCATCGACATGGAAGAGGCGGTCAGCCAGGCCATCCGCCGGGTCGAGAACTCGGGCATCGTCTTCCTGGACGAGCTCGACAAGATCGCGGGACGCGAGGGCGGCCACGGGCCCGACGTCTCGCGCGAGGGCGTCCAGCGCGATCTGCTGCCGATCGTGGAAGGCTCGACGGTGACGACGAAGTACGGCATGGTGCGGACCGACCACGTCCTGTTCATC
>CAZWXA010000042.1:6871-15422 GCA_964637755.1 uncultured bacterium
CTTCCACGTCGCGAAGCCGTCGGACCTGATCCCGGAGCTGCAGGGCCGGTTCCCGATCCGGGTCGAGCTCGACCCGCTCACCCGCGCGGACTTCGTCCGCATCCTCACCGAGCCGCAGAACGCGCTGATCCGCCAGTACGTCGAGCTGCTCCGCACGGAGCAGGTCAGCGTCACCTTCACGCCGGACGCGATCGACGCGGTGGCGGAGATCGCCATGGCGGTGAACAGCCGCACGGAGAACATCGGGGCCCGGCGCCTGTACACGGTCATGGAGAAGCTCCTCGAGGAGGTGTCCTTCCAGGCGCCCGAGATGCCCGGCAAGGAGCTGACGATCGACGCGGGCTACGTCCACGCGCGGCTCGCCGACATCGTCAAGGACGACGACCTGTCGAGGTACATCCTGTGACCGGCCCCGCGAAGCGCGCCGAGATCCTCATGGAGGCGCTCCCGTACATCCAGGAGTTCCAGGGCAAGACCGTGGTCGTCAAGTATGGCGGGGCGGCCATGGAGCGGGCGGACCTCAAGGAGTCCTTCGCCCGCGACATCATCCTCCTCCGGTGCGTCGGGATCGACCCGGTCATCGTCCACGGCGGCGGACCGCAGATCGGCGCCCTGATGAAGCGTCTCGGCAAGGAGCCGCAGTTCGTCGGCGGCATGCGCGTGACGGACGCCGAGACCGTCGAGATCGTGGAGATGGTCCTCGTCGGGAAGATCAACAAGGAAATCGTCGGGCTGATCAATCTCCATGGCGGCCGGGCGGTCGGTCTGAGCGGCAAGGACGGGGACATCATCCGGGCGCGGCGCCGGCAGCACCGGCTGCCGAGCGGCCAGATCGTGGACCTCGGTCTGGTCGGCGACGTCGAGGCGGTCAACCCGGCCGTGATCAGCCTCCTGGAAGCGAGCGGGTTCGTGGTGGTCATCGCGCCGATCGGCGTCGGGGCCGCGGGCGAGACCTACAACATCAACGCCGATCTGGTCGCCGGGGACATCGCGGCCGCCCTCGCCGCCGAGAAGCTGATCCACCTCACGGACGTCCAGGGCATCGAGGGACACGACGGCCGGCTCCTGAGCACGCTCACGCGGAAGGACGCGGAACGGCTCCGGGAGGAGGGGGTGATCAAGGGCGGCATGCTGCCGAAGGTCGAGTCGGCGCTCCGGGCGCTCGAGGGCGGGACGGCGAAGGCGCACATCATCGACGGGCGGATCCCGCACGCCATCCTGCTGGAGCTGTTCACCAAGGAAGGCATCGGAACGGAGATCACCCTGTGACGGACACGCGCACGCTGCTCGAGTGGTCGGCCAGGTACCTCGCGCAGAGCTACGGCCGGGCCCCCATCTGCCTCGTCCGCGGCGAAGGGATGCACGTGTGGGACTCCGACGGCAGGGAGTATCTCGATTTCACCGCCGGTCTCGCCGTGGTCGCGCTCGGGCACTGCCACCCGCGCGTGACGGGAGCGATCCGCGAGGCCGCGGGCACGCTCCTGCACGTCTCGAACCTCTTCCACACCGCCCCGCAGACTCACCTGGCCAAGCTCCTCTGCGAGCACTCGTTCGCGGACCGGGTCTTCTTCTGCAACTCCGGCGCCGAGGCCAACGAGGCGGCGCTGAAGCTCGCGCGGAAGTACGCGAAGGAGCGGTTCTCGAGCGACCGGTACGAGGTCATCGCCACGCGCAACTCGTTCCACGGCCGGACGCTGGCGACCGTGACGGCCACGGGCCAGGAGAAGTACCAGCACGGCTTCGAGCCGCTGATGCCGGGCTTCAAGCACGTGCCGTACAACGACCTGCGCGCGATGGCGCGGGCGATCGACAGCAGGACGGCCGCGATCCTCGTCGAGCCGATCCAGGGCGAGGGCGGCGTGTGCGTCCCCGACGACGACTACCTGCCCGGTCTCCGCAGGCTCTGCGACGAGTCCGGCGTCCTCCTGATCCTCGATGAGGTCCAGACGGGAATGGGCCGGACCGGGAAGCTCTGGGCGTACGAGCATTCCGGCATCGAGCCCGACGTCATGACGGTCGCGAAGGCGCTGGCCAACGGCGTCCCCATCGGGGCGATGCTCGCGAGGGAATCGGTGGCGCAGGCGTTGACGCCCGGAACGCACGCCTCGACCTTCGGGGGAACGCCCTTCGTCACCTCGATCGCGATCGCCACGCTGCTGACCCTTCTCGAGGAGAAGCTCCCGGAGCGAGCGGAGCGAACGGGCACGCGGCTCATGACCGCCCTCCGCGGCTTCCAGAAGCGCTTCAGCATCGTCACGGACGTCAGGGGCCGCGGCCTGCTGATCGGCGTCGAGCTGTCGAGGCCCGCCGGCCCGCTCGTCGCGGCGTGCCGCGACGCGGGGCTGCTCGTCCTGTCGGCGGGCGATCAGGTCCTGCGGCTCGCGCCGCCGCTGATCGTCGACGAGGCCGCGTGCGATCGGGCCCTCTCGATCATCGAGGCGGTGCTCGGGGCCTCGGCATGAGGCACCTCCTCTCGGTCCTCGACCTGTCGCGGGAGGACGTCCTGCACCTCTTCCGCGTCGCCGCCGACCTCAAGGCCGGCCGCAAGGCGGGAGACCTGGCGGCGCCGCTCGCGGGACGCTCGCTGGCCCTGATCTTCGAGAAGCCCTCGCTCAGGACGCGGGTGACCTTCGAGGTCGGCATCGTCCAGCTCGGGGGGCGCGCGGTCTATCTGGGCGCGAGCGAGGTGGGCCTCGGGACCCGCGAGGCGGTGCCGGACGTGGCGCGGAACCTCTCGCTCTGGGTCGACGGCATCGTCGCCCGCGTGTACCGGCACGACACCGTCGACTCGCTGGCCCGGCACGCGGCGGTCCCGGTCTTCAACGCCCTCTCCGACCGCGAGCACCCCTGCCAGGCGCTGGCCGACTACTTCACCCTGTGGGAGCGGGGCCTCGACCTCGGCGAGGTCTGCATCGCCTGGGTCGGCGACGGCAACAACGTCTGTCACTCGCTCCTGCTGATGGGGGCGCTCCTCGGCGCCCGGCTCACGGCGGCCTGCCCGCTCGGCCACGAGCCCGCGGCGGACGTGCAGGCGGCCGTGCGGCGGATCGGCGGCCGCCTCAGCGTGACGGACGACCCGCGAGCGGCCGCCGCCGGCGCCGACGTGCTGTACACGGATGTCTGGACGAGTATGGGACAGGAGGCCGAGCGCGAGGAGCGACGGCGGGTGTTCGCGGGCTACCAGATCAACGAACCCCTCCTGCGCTGCGCCAGACCCGGCGCGGTCGTCATGCACTGTCTGCCGGCGCACCGCGGCGAGGAGATCACGGACTCCGTGCTGGACGGCCCGCAGAGCGTCGTGCTCGACCAGGCCGAGAACCGGCTGCACGCGCAGAAGGCCGTGATCAAGGAGTTCATCGGTGACCGCTGAGCCCCGCCGGGTGGTGCTCGCCTACTCGGGGGGGCTCGACACCTCCGTCATCCTCCGCTGGCTCATCGAGACCTACGGCTGCGAGGTCGTCGCCTACTGCGCGGACCTCGGCCAGGGCGATGAGCTGCTTCCCGTCCGCGACAAGGCCCTGCGCACGGGCGCCGCGTCGGTCCACGTCGTCGACCTCAAGGCCGAGTTCGTCCGCGACTTCGTGTTCCCGATGCTCCGCGCCAACGCCGTCTACGAGGGCAGCTACCTCCTCGGCACCTCGATCGCCCGACCGCTCATCGCCCGCGCCCAGGTCGAGATCGCGCTGGCGGAGAACGCGGATGCCGTCGCGCACGGCGCGACCGGCAAGGGGAACGACCAGGTGCGCTTCGAGCTGACCTACGCGGCGCTGGCGCCCCACCTCCGGGTGATCGCGCCCTGGCGAGAGTGGACCCTCGCCTCGCGGAGCGACCTGATCGACTTCGCCCGCCGGCACGACATCCCGGTCCCCGTCACCACGGAGCGCCCCTACAGCATGGACCGCAACCTCTTCCACGTCTCCTACGAGGGCGGGATCCTCGAGGACCCGTGGGCCGAGCCCCCGGCCAAGATGTTCCTCCTGACGACCTCGCCCGAGGACGCCCCGGACGTGCCCACTTACGTGGAGGTCGACTTCGAGGCGGGCGACCCCACGGCCGTCGACGGACAGCGGCTCGACCCGGTGGCGCTGCTGGAGCGCCTGAACCGCCTCGGGGGCGAGCACGGGGTCGGCCGGGTCGACGTGGTCGAGAACCGCTATGTCGGGATGAAGTCCCGAGGCGTCTACGAGACGCCGGGCGGGACCGTCCTGCACGTCGCGCGGCGCGCGCTCGAGTCGCTGTCGCTCGACCGCGAGGTCCTCCGTCTCCGCGACTCGCTGGTGCCGCGCTACGCCGAGATGATCTACTACGGCTTCTGGTTCTCCCCGGAGCGCGTCGCGCTCCAGGGGCTCATGGACGAGTGCCAGCGCGACGTGACCGGCACGGTGCGGGTGAAGCTCTACAAGGGATCGGTCACGGTGGCCGGGCGGCGGTCTCCCCGGTCGCTCTACCGGACCGACTTTGCCACCTTCGAGGCCGACCAGGTCTACCGGCAGCGCGACGCGGAGGGCTTCATCAACCTGAACGCGCTGCGCCTCAAGATCCGCGCGCTTCGAGACCGGGGCGCCTGAACCATGCTCGAGATCCCGAGAGCCGCCGCGTGAACCTGCCGATCGGGCTCACGCTGTCGCGGATCGTCCTCGTGCCGCTGCTGATCGTCTTCCTCATCTCCTCGTCCCGGGTGAACGTCCTGATCGCGGCCGCGATCTTCCTGCTCGCGTCGGTGACCGACTGGCTCGACGGGCTCATCGCGAGACGGCGCAACCAGGTCACGACCCTCGGCGCCATGCTCGACCCGGTCGCCGACAAGCTCCTGGTCGCGGCGGCGCTGGTGTCGCTCCTCAAGATCGACAAGGTCGCCGCCTGGATGGTGGTCGTCATCATCGGGCGCGAGCTGGCCGTGAGCGGGCTGCGCGCGGTGGCGGGCACCGTCGGCGTCATCGTGCCCGCGTCCCGGCTCGCCAAGTGGAAGACCGTGCTCCAGTACACGGCCATCACGATGCTGATCGTCGAGAAGGGGATCGACTCGCCGCCCTTCCATGCCCTCGCGACCGGCGTGCTCTGGGCCGCGCTCGTGCTGACGGTCGTGTCCGGCGTCGATTACTTCTACCGGTTCTTTCGGAAGGCGGACTACCGGGCGATCGTGCCCGACGAGGACCGCTGGTCGTGAGGGCGGCGGCAGGACTCCTCGCCGCGTACCTCGTCGGCGCCATCCCGGTCGGCTTTCTCGTCGCGCGGCTCTTCGGCGGGCTGGACATCCGCCGCCACGGGAGCGGCAACATCGGCACGACGAACGTCTTCCGGACCCTCGGCCGACTGCCGGCCATCCTGACCCTCGCCGGTGACGCCGCCAAGGGATACGGCGCCCTCGCCCTCGGACGGGCCACGGTCCACGGGGAGCCGGCGCTGGTGGCCGCGTGCGGGGCACTCGCCGTCGTCGGGAACTGCTGGCCCGTGTACCTCGGGTTCCGCGGCGGCAAGGGGGTGGCCACGGCACTCGGCGTGTCGCTCGGCCTCGTGCCGCTCGCCGCCGCGCCGGCGGCTCTCGTCTGGCTCGTGACCGTCGCCGTCTTCCGCTACGTGTCGCTCGGCTCCATCCTGGCGGCGGCCGTGATGCCCATCGGGGCGCTCGTGGGCGGGTACCCGCCGCCGTTCGTCCTGGCCGCCGTCGGGATCGCGTCGATCATCGTCGCGCGCCACCGCGACAACATCGCGCGGCTCCTCCGCGGGACGGAACGCCGGGTGGGCCACAGCAGTCCGGCATGAGCCTGGCCGTCATCGGCGCGGGCGGCTGGGGGACGGCACTCGCGATCCACCTCGGCCGCTCGGGCCGGCGCGTGCGTCTCTGGGTCCGCGAGCCCGAACTGCTCGAGCAGATCCGGCGCCAGCGGACGAACCAGTGGTTCCTGCCCGGGATCGAGCTGCCGCCGACGGTCACGCCGGTCGGAGACGTCGCGGGCGCGCTCGACGGGGCGGAGGTCGCCATCGTCGCCGTCCCGTCGGAATTCTTCGAGACGGTCGTCACCAGCGCCGCGTCGATGCTCAGGCCCGGCCTGCCGGTGGTGTCGGCCACGAAAGGCCTCGATCCCCGCCGTCACCTCCGCATGACCCAGATCCTGGCCGAGACCTGCCCGCCGGCCCCCGCCGCCGCGCTCTCCGGGCCGACGTTCGCGCGAGAGGTGGCGCTGGGGAAGCCGACGGCGGCGGTCATCGCCTGCGCCGACGACGGCGTGGCCCGTGACCTGCAGCGGCGAATCGGGGGCAGGGAGTTCCGCCTGTATGTCAACCGCGACGTGGCCGGTGTCGAGATCGGTGGCGCGCTGAAGAACGTCATCGCCATCGCCACCGGCTTGTCGGATGGGCTCGGCCTGGGCGAGAACGCGCGGGCGGCACTCGTCACGCGGGGCCTCGCCGAGATCACCCGGCTCGGGGTCGCGCTCGGCGCCTCGCCGCTCACCTTCGCCGGCCTCGCCGGGATCGGCGACCTCGTGCTCACGTGCACGGGATCGCTCTCCCGGAACCGCGCACTCGGCCTCGCGGTTGCCCGGGGGCGGAAGCGGGCGGAGGTCGAGGCCGAGACCCGGACGATCGCCGAGGGGGTGCGGACGATCGCCTCGGCGCTGGCACTGGCGCGACGGGTCGGTGTGGCCATGCCGATCTGCACGGAGGTGGGCGCGGTGCTGTTCGACGACAAGCCGGCTCACGAAGCGCTCGCGGACCTCCTGGACCGCGAGATGAGGAGGGAAGATGCCTGAGTTGCGGAAGGATCCCGTGGTCGGTCGCTGGGTGATCATCTCTACCGAGCGGGCCCGGCGCCCGTCCGACTTCGGCCCGGAGCCCGTCCGCCCGAAGGGGAGCACCTGCGTGTTCTGCCCCGGCAACGAGGACAAGACCCCCCCGGAGGTGCTGGTGTCACGGCTGCCGCACGCCGCCGCGAACGGGCCAGGCTGGAGCTACCGCGTCGTGCCGAACAAGTACCCGGCCCTCCGCATCGAGGGCGAGGTCGCCCCCTCCGGCGAGGGGCTGTACGATCGCATGAACGGCGTGGGCGCGCACGAGGTCGTCATCGAGTCGCCCGACCACGGGGCATCGCTGGCGACGCTCAGCGTCGACGCCGTCGCCGACGTGTTACTGGCCTGCCGCGAGCGCGTGCTCGACCTCAAGAAGGATCCACGCTTCGGGTACATCCTCATCTTCAAGAATCACGGCGAGGCGGCGGGGGCGTCCCTCGAGCACCCGCACTCGCAGCTCATCGCGACGCCCATCATCCCGGTCATGGTGAAGGAGGAGCTGGAGGGGAGCGCGCGCTACTTCGAGATGAAGCAGCGCTGCGTCTGGTGCGACATCATCCGCCAGGACCGCGGCGGCCGGCGCATGGTGCTCGAGGACAACAGCTTCATCGTGCTGGCGCCCTTCGCGCCCCGCTGCCCGTTCGAGACCTGGATCATGCCGGGAGCGCACCGGGCGGCGTTCGAGGAGAGCAGCTACGAGGACCTGCTGGCGCTCGCTCGCACGCTCCGGGAATTCCTCCAGCGGATGAACCGGTTGCTGAACACGCCGCCGTACAATTTCATGCTGCACACGGCCCCCCTGCACGACTCGAAGCTGCCGTACTTCCACTGGCATCTCGAGATCATGCCCAAGCTGACGAAGGTCGCCGGCTTCGAGTGGGGGAGCGGGTTCTTCATCAATCCGATGTCGCCCGAGGACAGCGCGGCGCACTTCCGCGACGCGGCGGAGTGAGCCGATGGCCCTCCTCGGCGGCGCGGTGCTGGCCATCTGGAACGACGTCGCGCCGGGCGGCGACGGCGAGTTCGACCACTGGCACAGCCGCGAGCACGTGCCGGAGCGGGTCGGCGTGCCAGGATTCCTCCGCGGCCGGCGGTACGTGGCCATGACCGGGCGCCCGAAGTACTTCACGCTCTACGAGACCGAGACACTGGAGACGCTCGGGGGCGGGGCGTACGTGGAGCGGCTCAACAACCCGACGCCGTGGACGAGCCGCGTGCTGCCGCTCTTCCGGAACAACAACCGGTCGGCGTGCCGGGTCACGCTGACCCTCGGCCGCGGGGTCGGGGGAACGCTCGCCACGGTTCGGCTGGGCCCCCTCGCGGCGCGCGAGGCCGATCTTCGCGCGTGGCTCACCGCGACGGCGCTGCCCGCGCTGGCCGAGCAACCCGGAGTCGTCGGCGCGCATCTCTGCGAGGCAGACCTCGCCGCCACGCGCGTCCCCACGGAGGAGAAGAAGCTCCGGGACGGCGAGGACGAGGTCGCCCGGTGGGTCGTCCTCGTGGAGAGCGGGGGCCTCGGGGCCATCGAAGACCTGACGAACGACATCCTGAACACCCGGCAGATGGGCACGCACGGGGTCGCGGGAGACGCGGCCGTGGGCGTGTACCGGCTCCTCTACTCTCTCTCGAAGTGATTCGCTCGCCCGGACCATTCATGAACGGATCACCGGAGAGGCGGACGGGTCCTGTCGCGGCGGGCAGCCCCATGCGGCTGGCCACCCCCGCCCGGTGTGGGGTCCCCCGGCTCGCCTCATGGGGCGCCC
>CAZWXA010000043.1:0-3383 GCA_964637755.1 uncultured bacterium
TGAGGATCTTCTCCGACTACGTCTGACCCTGGTGCTATCTCAGTACCGTGCGTATTGAGAAGCTCAAGGCCGAGCACAACGTGAAGGTCGAGTGGGTGCACTTTCCCCTGCACCCGGACACCCCGGCCGAAGGCCGCGCGCTGTCCGATCTGTTCGCCGGGCGCAGCGTGGACCGGCAAGCCATGCACGCGCAAATGAAGGCGCGCATGGACGCCGAAGGTCTCCCCTACGGCGAGCGCACCATGACGTACAACAGCCGCCTGGCCCAGGAGCTGGGCACGTGGGCGGACACGCAGCCGGGCGGGGAGGCCATCCACGACGCGCTGTTCCGCGCCTACTTCGTGGAGGCGCGCGACATCTCCCAGCCCGCGGTGCTCCTGGGCATCGTGCAGCAGGTGGGCCTGTCGGCCGACGGCGCACGCGAGGTTCTGGAGAAGCGGACGTTCAACGATGCCGTCGACGCGGACTGGAAACTCTCGCGCGAGTACGGGATCACGGGCGTGCCGACGTTCGTCGCCGGCCGCTACAGCGTCGTGGGCGCGCAGCCCTACGAGGCGCTGGAGCAGCTCGTGCGGAAGGCCGCGCCGCCGGGGGACGCCGAGGGGTAGGAACGAGCCGCCGCTCGGTGGCCGCCGCCCCTCAGCGACAGGCGTCCCTGAGCGCCCGAAACAGCCGGCCCGCGGCCTGCTGGTGCGGCGCCAGGTCCTCCGGGTGCCACTGGACTCCGAGGACGAACCGTGACGGATCCTCGAGCTCGGCACCCTCGATCAGTCCATCTTCCGCGACCGCGACCGCCTGGAGCCCCGTCCCGAGCGCCTTGATCGCCTGATGATGAAAGCTGTTGACGCGGAGACTGTCGACGCCGAGCACCCGCGAGAGCCGACTGCCTGGAGTGACCTTCACGGCGTGCGAGGGCTCGTGTCGCGGCGCCTCCTGGCTGTGCTCGATCGCGGTGCCGGGCTCGGTCGGGACGTCCTGGTAGAGGGTCCCGCCGAGAGCGACATTCAGGACCTGGAGGCCGCGGCAGATTGCCAGCAGCGGAAGCCGCCGGTCCAGCGCGAACTCGACGAGCGCCAGTTCCAGTCCGTCGCGCGCGGCTGACACTCCGCTGGCGGTCGGATGCCGCGGCTCGTTGAAGCGCGCCGGGTCGACGTCGCCGCCACCCGTGAGCAGCACGCCGTCCAGGCGATCGAAGAGCTCCCGCCGTGACTCGTCGAGCAGGGGCGGCAGCAGGAGCGGCGCCCCGCCCCCCTGCTGGACGGCCACGAGGTACGCCGAGTTCAGATAGACCCGCTCGGGTTTCCGGTCGACGGTCACCGAGGTGGTCACACCGATGAGCGGGAGCCGTGCCATGCCTGCCACCCTAGCACACCACGGTGACTGGCCCGTGCCGGCGCGCTTGACGACCTCGTGGCGGCGTGCTTCCATGGCGCGCATGACGCTCGATGCCGCGCCGGCGCGGCCGGACGCGCCGTGGGCGCCCACGCACACGGTCGAGGTGATCGGCGACCGGTGGGCGGTGGCCGCCGGCCATCCGCTCGCCGCCCAGGCGGCGGCCCGCGTGCTCCAGGCCGGAGGCAACGCCGTCGATGCGGGGGTGGCGGCGGGGCTGTGCCTCGGGGTCGTGCACCCCGAGATGGTGAGCGTGGCCGGCGTGGCGCCGATCCTCGTGTACATCGCGAGCACGCGCGAGACGTACCAGGTCTCGGGGGTGGGCCCGTATCCGCGGGCTCTCACGCTCGGCTACTTCCGTGACGGGTTCGGCGGCGAGATCCCGCCCGGCGTCGCCCGCGCGGTCGTGCCCGCGTCGCCGGACTCGTGGCTCACCGCGCTCGCGCGCTGGGGCACGATGTCGTTCGCCGAGGTGGTGACGCCGGCGCTCGAGTGCGCCGAGCGCGGCTTCCGGCTCTCGAGCTACTCCGGCTACCTGATGGCAGGCAACGAGGCGGCGTATCGCCGCTGGCCGACCTCGGCGGCGCTGTTCCTCCGCGACGGCCGCCCGCTCAGGGCCGGCGAACTGCTCGTGCAGGCGGAGCTGGCGCAGACCCTGAGGACGCTGATCCGGGCGGAGCGGGAGGCCGGCGGCGCCCGAGCGGCCGGCGTCCTCGCCGCGCGCGACGAGTTCTACACGGGCGAGATCGCCCGGGCCATCGCCGCCTTCCATCAGCAGAACGGCGGGTTGCTCGCCTACGAGGACCTCGCGTCCTTTCGCGTGGAGGTGAGCCCGGCTCTCCGGACCTCGTTCGGCGCGTACGAGGTGGCGGCGTGCGGCTTCTGGTGCCAGGGGCCCGTGCTGCTGCAGATGCTGAACCTGATCGAGGGGTACGACCTGCGCGCCCTCGGTCACAACTCGCCGGCGTACCTCCACCGGCTCGTCGAGACGATCAAGCTCGCCTTCGCGGACCGCGACGCATACTATGGCGACCCGCTGCAGGTGAAGGTGCCTGGAGACGCGCTGCTCTCGAAGGCGTACGCAGACGCGCGGCGGCCGCTGATCCGCGAACACCTGGCGTGGCCCGACATGCCGCCCGCGGGCGATCCGTGGAGCGCCGCCGCAGTCGACCCGGGGCTTCGGGCTCGACTCGGCGGTCTTGCCGCCACGGGAGGGTCTGCCGGGAGACCGACCAGCGACGCCGGGCGGTCCCGTGTCGGGCTTCCAGCCGTCGACCCTCGAGGAGCGGGGGCGGAGCCGCGCCGGCGGAGTCATTCGCCCCTCGGGGATTCGATGGACACCAGCTATGTCGCCGTCGTCGACGCGGACGGCAACGCCTTCTCGGCGACACCGAGCGACCCGAACGTCGACGCCCCGGTCGTGCCGGGTCTGGGCTGCGTCGTCTCCCCGCGCGGGTCGCAGGGCTGGCTCGACCCGGCCCACCCGAGCGTGGTCGCGCCGGGAAAACGGCCGCGGCTGACGCCCGCGCCCGCGATGGCGTTCCGGGACGGCGCGCTCCTCATGCCCTTCGGAACGCCCGGTGGCGACGTCCAGCAGCAGGCGCTGCTCCAGGTGTTCCTCAACGTGGCCGCGTTCGGCATGTCGATCCAGGAAGCCGTCGAGGCGCCGCGCGTGGCATCCCGCAGTTTTCCCGACTCGTTCTGGCCGCATTCGATTGCGCCGGGCAAGCTCGAGGTCGAGCGCAGGCTCTCCGAGGAGACTCGCAGCGCCCTGGCAGCGCTCGGCCACCAGGTCAGCGTGTGGCCGGACTGGGAATGGCGGGCCGGGGCCGTGTGCGCCGTGCTCGTCGACCGGAACGGCGCCCGCCACGGGGGCGCGGACCCCCGGCGTGGCTCTCACGCCATCGCCTGGTAGGGTCGCTCCCCACTTCGATCCGCGAATCGCCGGGCGCCGCGCTACACTGGCCCCGCGCCGCCACAGGCCGGAGGGG